>NZ_CM007614.1 GCF_001904615.1 [Limnothrix rosea] IAM M-220 | reverse complement strand
CCCTTGAAAATCGAGCGATGAATTATCTCCTAGCCGATATCGAAGCGGGGGAAATTGGTCTTGATTTTGAAAACCAGTTAGTCGAAAGTTTTACCGCCTTTGGTGAAGCTATCGAAGTGGAATATCAGGCGATCGCCGGAGGTGAAGTTTCCCCTTTAGCCTTGCCGCAATCTGCACCGGAGGAGATTACCGAATGATGTGGAAGTTTATTCAGCTTTTCAAAATGAAGCCTTTCGAGTGGGAACCGATGCCCGCTGGTTGTTTAGTAATGCTCTAAAGGTTTGGGGATAAAGATTTGAGCGTCCTATCCCCTCACCAAATGACCGTGAAGTCACATAGGAATTTTAACAATGTCAGAACCTCCAGTAACCGCACCATGGGAATTTGACCAAAGCCGATTCATTCCCGTAGCCAAAACCACCGACTCTAAACCCATACCAAAGGCAAAAACCAACAGCTCGCCTTTGTTCGGACTGGCAATTATGGCGATCGCCGCATTGCTATCAGGTACAGCTTTTTTCTGGTTAGTCGGTCAAGCCTTTAACGAATGGTCAGCAGACCGCGAAACCAGTGCAAGACAAGAATTAGCCCGTATTCGCAGTTGTATCAATTAATCAGACAAACAGTATGGAGGCGGCGGGTAAATGCCCGTCGTTTTGCTTATGGGATTTTTTAATTTCTTTTCAGTAGCTCCCCCAAAACTGACAGAACCCATGGTCAAAAAGGAAGAGCAGAGAGCTAAGGACTCAGCAGTGCAAGTGAAGCTTATGCGGCGTTATGCCAAGGCTAATGGAACCCGTCGTGTCAATGAGGCTGAAACATCCCACCTATGGCGGTTATCGGACTCTGTGGCATCTAAGCAAGTGCGCATACTCGATAACTCAAAACCAATCAAACAGGCGACAGAATCAGCGGTGATCGCCACTAACAAGATGATTGGGAGCTATGCCAAATCGTTGATCAGTCGCGGGGGTAAGTAATGGACATTTATCAAGGTGTTTACTTTTTCGGCATCACCTTAAATTCCTTCTTATTGGCACTCACCCTAGGGCATTTATCGCGGTGGTTTGAGCCTGTTGGTCACACTGTCGGAATTGTGGGGATTATTTGCGCTGTTTGTCTGCTCTGCTTTGCTGCAATGGTGCGTAAACCAGAAGTTACAGCTCTAATCTTTTTCGGACTGTTCATCGTCGTGTTTGGGGGTCATCTGGCATGGTTTTAAATTTCAAACGAACGCTTACCCGTGACCTTACCCACTTCGATAATGTTTTGGGTCAATGGGCATCGGTGGCACTTGGATACAGTTTGGCGATCGCCTCCATTGGTTCCGTTGCGATTCCTTGGGAAGACTCAGCAGCTCACAAGACTTTACGGACGTTATTACCGATTGCTGGAATGGTGGCGGCTGTTGGTTCAACTTGGAAAGTTAGAGAGCTTCAGTTAATGAGTCCCTACTACCAAGACAGGGCGATCGCCCGTAGAGATATTGGAGCAACGACTACTGCCATTCAAGCGATGCCATACCTACAGCCGCCTGAGCAACAGCAACCTGCTTTGATGCCTACCAATGGTGGTGATGGTTATCTAATGCCCTTTAACGTCTCTGAGTTTTTGGATGAAGTAACAGGCGCTGCAATCCTTGGTAACTCTGGTTCTGGCAAGACTTCTTTAGCTCAGTACATTGCGGGGCATTTACCGCAATCTCAGGTTTTAATTCTTGACCCTGATGCTGACCCGACAGATGAGTTTTACCCATGGGGTGAGCTGACCGTCATTAACGACTATGACCAAATCATCGAACAGATGGGCAAGCTCCTAGACCTATTGGAGCAACGGGATAAAACGCCGCTGGTAGTTATCTGCGATGAGTTCCCAGCAGTACGGGCTTATGCCAAACAAATCGGGTCAGACATTCCCGATAGATTTATTCTTCAGTACGGTAGCCGGGGTAGAAAGCGTAATAAGTTCCCAATTTTCCTCAGTCAAAGTGGCAACGTGAAGAGTTTAGGGTTAGAAGGGCAAGGGGATTTTTTAGAGAATTTCGCACTAATCCGACTACAAAAAATAGCCCGTAAATATCTCAAGAATCACCCTGATCGAACCATCCATGAACTCAGCAAGGCGATCGCCTATCCGATGCTCATTGGTGATGATGAAATAGTCATCCATCCGACTCACGGACAATACCAACAAGCGCGAAAAAATTTACCACCACAGAACCTTAAACCGCTGATTTCTTTGCCGATAACAATTCCCTTGGTAGAGGGCATTCCTGTCTCTTTCCAGCAAGAGTTAATAGACACACCACCGGACACAGACACAAACCAGACACAATGGCTAGAACACTTGTATAGTCTGGATTTTCACCCAGTAGACACACAGATACAGGGACACAATCAAGCCTCTAATACCTGCCCTGAATGCGGTTCCACAGACACAAAAGGAAATGGCTATTACAAAGGGAAACCCCGCCGTCGCTGTAAGTCTTGTGGAAAATCTTGGGTGATGGAATGAGAGAATCTGGAGGGAAATCTAGGAGGCGATCGCCGCTGATATCTTAGCCGCTGATATCTCAATTGACGACCGAAGCCCTAAGACGCTACGATCAGAGTAACAAAACCCGCCCAGGCTAGTGCGAAAGCATCCTCAAAGTGGCGGGTTGTTCTGTATCTACCGATAATGACACGCTCTTTCTCTAAGCCTGCCCTGACGTTAACTGACCAAATTAATCTGCTAGAGTCCCGTGGTCTAATCGTTTCGGATAAAGCAAAAGCAGAATTTTACCTAGCTCGGATTAATTACTATCGCCTTCGTGCTTACTGTCTTCCCTTTGAGCAGAGTCCTCAGACCCATCAATTCAAAACTGGCACAACTTTTGAAAACGTTCTTGACCTCTACATTTTTGACCGAGAACTCAGGTTACATCTGCTAGATGCCATTGAACGGATCGAAGTTTCCATGCGTAGCATTTGGGCGTATGAGCTTGCCCATGCTTATAACCCCCATGCCCATCTTGATCGAACATTATTTGACGAGAGACAATGGGTGAAAAATCTAGCAAAACTTCACCGTGAAGTAGAACGCTCGAATGAAGACTTTATAAGACACTTTAAAAGAACATACTCAGAAGCTTTACCGCCTGTATGGGTTGCTGTTGAGGTGATGTCTTTAGGCTCTCTTTCATCTTGGTTTGGCATTCTTAAGCCTAGGCAAGCGAGACAAAAGATAGCCACTCATTATGGGATTAACCATTCAGTTTTAGAATCTTGGTTACACCACCTTGCCATCGTCAGGAATATTTGTGCCCATCATTCAAGGCTATGGAATAAGGAAATATCCGTAGCACCTCGAAATATTCGTAGCTCTGGTCATCCTTTGCACAATGGCATCATCACCAGCTCAAAGAAAATCTACAACAGCCTAGTGATTCTGCTCTATCTCATGGATCAGATCGCCCCAAATCACCAATGGGGTCAAAAATTACTGAATCACATCAAAACTTGTCCCCAGTCCCTTTCAGCAATGGATTTTCCTAGTGATTGGGAGAGTCGCCAGATTTGGCAGAGATAATCTAATTTTTCTCATTCAGGGCAGGTAAAGCCTCGACAATCTTCACCGTCTCCAGACTCACCCGCATAATCCGCTTCACCAAATCGACGATATAACGCGGATCATCACTCCAGTCGTTCGGGTCATTGACGATGCCACTCTTTTTGTCTTTTTTGACTTGGTATCGCTCCATAATCCATTCCAAGGCTGATTTGCCATTCACGATGTAGTCATAGGCTTCTAGGGGAATCTCTGACAGGGTGATTTTACTGTTATAGATAATCGTGGTTTTGTCTTTATTCCGTTTACCAAAGCGCATCTTTTCCACTCGATAATCGGCATCATCTAAATACAATTCTGATTTGTATTCCTTGAGGTCATAAGGCTCAATGGTTTCGTAGTTTAGATACCAGTAGGCTAACTCTCGTCCTGCTTTACTGAATGCGGCTGGGTTGATGACTCGATATAGTGCCTTGGATTCTCGTACTAAAGAAAAAAGAAGTAATGCTGATGTTCACAATATGATGTAGAGAATGTTTTAAAGTGACACCATGCTATGTCCTAAATGCTCAAGCACAAACATTCATCGCAATACTCCAGAACAATGTATTTGCCGTGATTGCTTACACGTGTTTGAATCTCAAGTAAACGAAGCAGAAACAATCAAGCCTAAACAGATTAAACGACCGAGACCATTGGCAAAGAAAAAAAAGGGCGTAAAAACACCAGATATTATCGTTGGCGGACTCTTAGGCGTATTCCTGTTGGGAGGTAGTTGGCTATGGTGGTCTAGTCGAGATCCATATATTTGTTCTGGCGGTAACAGAGAAAGTGTTACTGAACTAATAGAGCCATTAACTACAAAGCTAGCAGACATTGATGAGTTGGCATCCTCAACCCCTCGAATTGCTTTGGCTAGTGTTATCGCACAGGGACAAGCCTTAAAACGTGAACTAGAGACATTAGAGATACCACAATGTGCTGAACCAGTACGACAGGATTTAACCGGAGTAATTGATTCTTGGGTACGTGCTTATACGAGTTTTGCAGCTAGTGAGCCTGACTTTTTAGTAGAGGCTCGATTTGCTGTTTTTGAAGGGAAAACTGAAGAGTTCGCTCAAACGTTTGAGAATATGCAGCAAGGTATCTCAAACTACTCTGTCACTTTTGATATGGATGAAGAAAAACTGATCATAGAAGAGTCAGCTCTAGGCACAATGGGCAGTATACTACGCGGTCAACAAGCTTTTTATCTTGAGAATCGAGCCTTTGCCCCTAACGTTGAAGCACTAGAACTAGGCTTAACATCAGAGGGTTCAAACTACAGCTACGAGACATCCAATCTATCTGACATCGTGGTGCATACTGTCACTCCTAAGACTGATGGGTTAAGGACATTGAGTGGAGCCACTGCTGTTATCCAAGGCAATACTACGATCATTACTTGTGCCTCAGATGAGCTTTCTGATAAACCCATTTCGCCACCTACTATTGATGCAGGGATACTGGTTTGTGGTAGTGGATCGAGCAGAGTCGATTAGCCTCAATCAGTAAATCTCTGCTCATCCTAAATGTCCGATTTTGTCCGGTCTAAAAGCTGATTTCCTTTATCACGTAATTTTGGTGATGGCACTGTCTCACCCTCAGAACCCTTACCCAGATACTTACTCCGAAGTTTTCCATCTTGCCGATAACGCAAATACCAATAGTAATGAATCTTCTTACCGGACTTGATCGGCTTCAGTTCATAGCAACCGTTTATCTTGGAAGATCTCAAAGGGTTGTTTCCTTCTAAAACTGGAGTCTTATTCAGAATTGGGGAGAGTTTTTCAATTAGTAATGATTCCAGCTTTTCCAAGGCAGGTAGGGGGTCGCTTGACTCAAGCCAAGAGACGCAAATACTTTCTCCCACTCTCTCCAATAATCTAAATTCAGGAAGGCGATGATGATCTTTCCATCGCTCCGAAAGGTTTTTGGTCTGACCAATATATAGAAGCTTTGATTCAGGCAGTAACGAGAGTACAAAGTACAAACCTTGCTTTTCTGGAAGCAAGTGTTTATCTGAAAGAGAAACAAAAGGCAAATTAGTAATGCCTTGATGTAATTGGCGATCGCCCGACAAATTTATAAAGAACGTCCCTCCTTTATAAATCCCACTTTATAAAAGCGAAATTATCAGGCAGTCTCGAACATCCGTACTAAGACCTTGGCAATAGGCGACGGCATCGCGGGGGGATTGCAGCAACGGTTCTAAATCTTGAATTGCTCGGATAACTTCGGTCTGATTTTGCACTGAGGATTTTTCCCACTGGCACACAGCAAAACGACGGGCGATCGCCTTCTCTACAATCCCCCGCCCAAATAGGCTATTTAATTCCGCTCTGTCTCTCATCCTGCCTGTAATCGATCTTCTCTCTTAATGATGTTCGATACCGTCATGGGATACCACTTGCCGCCCCGTGCTGTTTTAATTCCCTCAGAGTTCAAGTGATTGGCGATCGCCGTCAAAGTCTCACCATCCCCCCGCATCCGTTGGATGAGCTGCACTGTTTTAAATTCCTTTGTCTTAGCTAATTTCTTACCAGTGACGGTGTAGCCAAACCCCACGCCGCCAATATATTCCCCTTGGGATTTTTTGTGCTGTAATGCCGCACTGGTACGCTCTCCGATGGTTTCTCTCTCCCACTGTGCCACGGACATTAGGACATTCAAAACTAGGCGACCGGACGCGGTGCGAGTGTCTACCTGTTCACTGACTGACATCAAAGAAAATTTATCGGCAAAGTAGTTTTCTAGTAGCCAGTCGAGATCCTTTACTGAGCGGGTGAGTCTATCGAGTTTCACGATGACCATTGCCTCGCATTTGCCACTATCCAGCATCCCTAGAACCCGCTGCAATCCATCACGGTTAAGGCTTTTAGCGGACTGACCCGCATCGATAACAATTTCTATCAGCTCGATATCGTACAGCCCCGCATAGGCTTCGATTTTGGCTTTTTGGGCATCTAAGCTCACCCCTTGGGTTGCTTGCTCTTCTGTTGAAACTCTGATGTATCCGACTGCTTTCATGATGATTTTAAAGTGATGTTTTTAAAGGTTTGGAGGGGGGGATAATTCCCCCGGTGGCTTAGGCGGTCTCCGTAGGAGTAGCTACGCTAGCGCCATCTCTACCGCCTCCATCAGCTCACCCTTAGTGAGATTGGAAACTGACTTACCAGCAATCTCTTTAACCCGTGCCTGCAAATCGTTCTCTCTCACAAATTGGCGTAGACCACGGATAGAGTTAGGCAATTCAATCACGGGGGTGATTGTCTCCGGTACAACTGTGGCGACTACCTCCACAACTTCCGAGACGGTTTGGGCGATCGCTGCCTTGTGACGTTGGCATATAGATTTTGCAGAGTAGTCAGCGAAAGCAGCAACTACATATACAGTGGCGAAAGCAAAAATTAAAGTATCAATCATTTGTCTAAATCCTTAAAGCGGTTTGTCTGTGGCGGGTAGAGCGGAATTTGTAGAGGTGCATCGCTCTATGTATCTGATACTATCTGATAGACATCTGATATGTCAAGTAATTTATCTGATAAAAAATATCGGGTACTTATCGGATAACTATCGTATAGTAGTATCAGACAGTTATCAGGTACTTATCAGATATGCCAGCAGACGAACACGTGACCCGCTGTGATTTGCGGATACCAAACGAACTCTATGAAGAGATAGAAAGTCTTGCTGTGTCTAATGGTGCAAGCATTCATCACCGAAGTAAAAAGCCTGTTGTGACTCCTACCATCTTGGAGTTAATCGAGCTAGGACTTACACAAAAACTATCGGTTACTCTATCCGATAGTTCATCTGATACTTTACCCGATAACCATCTGATAGATGAGAAAATCGAAGCGGCGATCGCCCCTATTCTTGCCAGAATCGAAAAATTAGAATGTGCAACTATCACACCCCCCGCTGATGACCCCAAAGTGGAATCAGTGGAGAATCACCCAAAAGCTTTTAATAGTGGGTTTCAAGGTAAAGAATTAGCCGCTAGATTAAAGTGTGATGCGGGTGGACTATCCAAAGCGTCAAAGAAAGCAAACTTTGCTGAGTGGAGCGCAGGGAAAGACCCTGACGGGATGAAGTGGCGACGGGATGAAGATGGAAAATATTACCCTATCGAAACTGAGATAGAAGAGTAAAACAGCCTGAAGCCACAGGCGCATAAAGCTCAAAACAGATATTGTGACAACCTCCAAACCGTCGCCTGTAACGGTTCCAGATAAGACCTGCTCTCCGGTGCTTAGCTTTATCACTTATATACTGAATCAATGAACTACGTAATCACTTGATTCAGTAACCACGTGCTTTCATCCACTCTTCAGTTGCTTCTCGCAAAATCTCATTCATGCTGCGATCGCCGTCAAAAGCAGCATATTTAAGACGCTTGTATTGAGCCTTGTTTATATCGAAGCTAATGCGATGAGGATATTTTTTCTCTGTACTGGACTTCTCATCCTTCGCTCGTTTCGGTGGCGTTCCTTGGCTTTCCGGTGTGACGATCTCTGGGTCTGTACCACCCTCATTAATCCACTTATCTGCGTTTGAAGTAGTAGTTTTGTTTTTAGGATTGGAAGCGATGCGACTTTTTTTAGCTACCACGATTTAACCTCCATTAGACTCAAAACCTCTTTAACCAATTTCCCTATCTCTTTCGATGCCGAGCTGGTCGCTGACATTTCCATGACGGTGTAACCCGATGAAGCTTCACTAAAAGCAACCCGTTGGGCGATCGCCTGTTTCAGCGTTGGAATTTCATACTCAGATAGAGCTTCTTCAACATCGCGACCAATCACGGTGTTAGGGATTCTGCGATTGATAACGAATGCAGCTTTAATGTCTGGTTTAAACCCTTTTGCCTCATCAATGAGGGTCACTGTTTCTGACGCTGCCCACACGTCGTAAGAACTGGGTTGCACTGGTATTAAAACTAAATCAGCGGCAAGAATAGCCGTCCGCGCCAATGCGCTAACCCGTGGCGGCGTATCGATCAAGACGTGATCATAATCTTGGGAAATATCAGGTAAATCTCGGTGCAAAGTATTCCGAGCCATACCGATAACAGTAAAGGGTGGTTTATCTTCTCTTGCTGATGCCCATCCTTGTGCGCTGCCTTGGGGGTCAGCATCAACCAATAACACTCGTCGATTTGATTGGGCGATCGCATGAGCTAAATGTATAGCCAGAGTTGATTTCCCACTGCCACCTTTTAGTGAACTGAGGGTGATAATCATGCAGTAAGTGACCACGTATTCAAGTGATTAAGTGAATAATACACTAGACTGATTCACTTAGATACGTAAGCAAGTGATTACTTATATCAGTAAACAAGTAATATGTTTTTACGAAACGAACCCATGGAACCCTAGCTTTTTCGTTGGTTTTGTAATTCCGAAAGCTGGGCGATCGCCTCTTTTAGCTGCTTGGCAATGTGGGTTTCATATCGACTAATGAGAGCTACTTCATGGGGAATGGGGTTGGCGATCGCCCACCGCCGCTCTTCTAACTCTCGCTGATAACGATCATTTTCCTGCTTAATTTCAGCTTCAATATCATCTATCCATTTAAGCCGTGTCTCGAAGGACTCTAACAGCTTCAGAAAGTGATTACGCTCATACTCCCAACCCCACTTAGATTCTGGACAACTATCCGAATCAGGACTAAAAAATGCCAGCTTTCCGAAAGGATGGCTTTCTTCATTTAGTTTCCGTATCACTCGATTGAAAATAGTCTTATCAAGGAATTGGCTACGATCAATTGGGTACTCTTTCCTCACACCTTCCAAAAAATAGTTAAGTCCTCTACACCAGTCTTCCCAAATAAAATCGAAATGTTTAGATCGCCATTTGGTAGGAAAATCATCGATTTGGTATCGCTTCAAAAAGTCGGCTAATAACTCACGTTCTTTTTTCAGGTTGTCGGGATGAAATTCTGTTTTGTTGTCGAAGACTGAACTACTTTTTTTGATAGTTGGATATTTCTCATCTGTATAGGGCTTAGGTATAGATGGTAACAATGCTTTATTACCCGCCGCCGCTTCCGCTGCCCACACGCGATGCTGTCTCTGGATACACATGGCAATAGTCTGGACGTAATGCCACTCTAAAGCCCCTTCAGGTTCATATTGGTCTACCAATGACTGCGTAATGCCTTGAAAAGTTTCTAGGTCTTCACTGGCTAAAATTGGTGGCTTCTGTGCGAGTAATCCGTGTTTTGTGGCGTTCCTTGAGGCGATCGCCTTACCTCTTTGAGTAACTGCACCTTTGGATTTTGCGCCGTTACGTCGGCTAGTTTCTGCATCACATCCCATAACTGTTAATTTACCTCGTTCAATAGTTTTTACATCGGGGCGATCGCCGTCTCTGAAACGAACAATCCCCACCCTTTAAAGTCCAAGACGTTGTACTCGTTTCGGACTCCAGTAATCACGCGCTCAATCGTTCCCTGTAGCCACTGAACGCCATTCCAAAACCAGACTGATTGACCCTTAGAAAATTTTGGCGCGATTGATGAGAGTTGATTTGGATTGATCTCGGTTTCTTTTTGATCGGTACACTCTGGTAACTTTCGGTAACTTTCAGTAACCGGATTTTTTTCTGAGGCGGTGAGTTGTGGTGAGTTGTGGTGAGTTTTTCGTTGGTACGCTCCGGTACGTTTCGGTACTTGTTGGGACTCGGATACTCTGGAATACTCTGGAGTACCTGATTTTTTGCCCAAGGTGGTGACTTTCGGTGACTTTTGGGTGACCCAAGACTTTTCGGTTAGCGGTTCCTTTTGGTGCGTTTTAGTGCCTTTTTCGAGGGCGATCGCCTGCACTACTGATTCAGATTCAAGTGGAGCTGTAGGCTGTTTTACTGATTCTGCAAATTGTTCTAGAACTACTGCTAAGTCTTTATCCTGAGTCTGTCGCTGTGTTGAGCCTGTCGCTGTGTTGGATAACTGATAATCCACGCTAGTGCTAGTACCACCGGAATCAGGAATTAAATATTTTTTTTCTTCACTCTGGTGCTGAGCTGCAGAAGCGCCCGAAGGAGAGGCACAGCAGTTCGTACGCTTAGTAGTGGAAGGTGTGAACTGGTCATGAAAGTCTTGCCCTGTATGGTTTTCGGGATTTAACAGTTTTTTGATGAGTGTTGCGAAGTTAGCTAGTTCTTTTAGGTACTTGTAGAAGGTTTTTTTACCGACTCCACAGTGACGTTTTAGGGCTTCAAAGATTTGATTTTGGGAAGTGAAGGTGAAACCGTTGGTTATCCAGTCCATTAGGACGCGGGTAAGTTTATCTACTGTCTTTGTATGTCTTGCTAAGTTTTGATTTGGCTTAGGCTCTTCTGTAGGCTTCTGGAGGCGATCGCCGTAATAACTCCAATTCTTATCTGCCCATCGTGCTAAGTCTCTACCGCGTCGGTCTATTTCGTGCTGATGGTGGCAATGTTCCTTATAGCCCGGCATGGAAATAAAGGCTTGTTTGATCAGTTCTGCCTGATGTTCTTCATCACCCGGATATAGCATTCGTAATCTTCTAGCCAGATTAAGCCCGATATCGTTGGTTTGGGAGGTATCGGTAAAGCCAAGGGAACAAAGTTCTAAATGCTCTCTCTCAATCTCTCCTATGGTTCCTTTGCCGCGTGGTTTGAAGAATTTAGGACGATTCTCTTTTTGGGAGTAATAGTCTACGGTTGCTTGCCATTCGTCTGGGCATTGTTGAGATTGTGCCCACTCCCAATGGTGGCGGTATTCGGCAAGGGTTAGCCCGATTGTCTCTCCATCGCTATCCAGAATCTCGAAACCGTTTTGGCAGGGCAACCGGAAAGCATTGTGGTCAATAATCCAATCACTTTTAATTCCTTTCGGGGCTTCTTTGCCACGGTTTACCCATCGCTTCACATTGGGGGATATCTCTAGATGTCCATTCTCGATTTGATAGCCTGCATCGGTCAGGATAGATGCTGCTGTTAATGATGCCTGCCAGCTTGGCATCGGTTCGGGTAGTGGAATAACTAACCAACGCCCCTCAGAGTCACTAGAACGGCACAGAACAGACCTCGGTAAGCCTTTAGATTCAAACAATGCTCTAAGGCGAGCAATAATTTCCAAACTCCAATTACGTCCGCCAAAGTCTAAATCTATGCGGATATCCCAGACCATCGCACCGGGGCGGGTGGCGATAATCGAGTTTTCATCGCGCCAATAGGCGATCGCCTGCTCTAGGGTAAGCGTTCGGTGCAAGGTCACATAACCTTGATTCTTAGAATTAATTGCTGGTGCAGATAGGTTCGGATAAATGGACAGTAACCATTGCTCATCATCCGTGATCGTCCCTACCCCACCAATTACGGGGGATAAGGGGATCATTATTCAGCGAAGCCTCCTAGATAGCAACCTATCTCAGGCGATCGCCCAGAACCTCGATTCAGGCTATAATTCAGACATGAGGGGTCAAACCCTACACAAGCATTAATACCTAAGTAAATATCCGAAAAACAACACTTCCAGTGACGACAATCAGGATTTTGTATTACACTACTGCTATAACAAAACATTAAAAAGCGACCGTCTGCTTTTTTGGCAACGGCTCGTATGTGTAAGAAGTAAGACCCCCGCGATCCGCCAAGATTTGGGGGTTTTACTGCGTTTAGGCAGCGGATTTATCGGCATTTTCAGAACCAAATAAAGAATTTTTGATCACCTCAGTTAGGGTGATTTTATTTTGCTGTGCCCTCTCTCGAAGTTTAGTCTCTTGTTCGACAGAGACACGAAAAGTTATCGGTGATTTTTTTGCCGCCATGGTGTCAGTTTTTAAGCTCTTCTCCTAGTGTAATACAAAAAAAACAGAAGATCGCTGAAACCTTTAAGCACAGATCACTACAGCTTTACTACAAATGTGCTTCAAGAAAACAGCTACTCTATATCTGGCGCACACAATTTGAAGATAGACAGTTTGGGCGATCGCTTAATTATCAGATTCTTTTGGTTCTAGCTTTTTGATTGAAGCTTCGATGAGAAATGCCGCAAGGTTGGCGACGGGTCTTCCTTCGTTTTTTGCTTTTGCCTCCAGTTCTGCGTAAACGGCATCAGGCAGCGTGACCTGAAATCTTTTGCTCATAGTCTCACTCATGGCGATATCTCCCTAGATTGTGCCATCAAAACAACTTACACACATCATCACACAGCTTGTTGCTGTTTTTGTGTTGTTGATTGACATCTAAATATTCATCCACTAGGATACCAATTAACAACGAAATGACATCAATCTAGCTTCTCTCGGAAATGGAGGTGAACCAACTTGGTAGCAGTACAGATAGAGATTTGCGCGGTGTCGCCTGCAATGTATGCCAGTCAGTTAGGGGTCAGCACTAGAACGCTCACCCAATGGCGGGGGGAATTATCAAAAATTCTTAGCCGCAATGAATTTGACTGGCGATCGCATGAACCCGCAATCGATGAAAAGTCCCAGAAAGCCTTAGCCACTTATCAGCAGCTCATCCAGAAGCTTGGGAAGCGACAGGCGAAACAATATCTAAAAATTTATGGAGTGTGATTACTATGCCCACCATCTCAGAATCTAAACGAACCGAGATTACCGATGCCCTCGTTAAGCATGGAGTACAGCCAACCGACGCGGCGATCGCCCAAATCATCACCATGATGAAAAATGACGGACGCATTAGCCTCAATACTGCCTGTAAACGCTATGCCGAAACCCACGGGCAAAACCATCAACCACAGCAACCTAGACAGGCGATCGCATCCATGCAAAATCAGGTGCTGGATAAAGCCGCCCGTAAGCTTGCTGACCAATGGAAAATCACCCTTGAAAATCGAGCGATGAATTATCTCCTAGCCGATATCGAAGCGGGGGAAAT
>NZ_CM007613.1 GCF_001904615.1 [Limnothrix rosea] IAM M-220 | reverse complement strand
CGGAGAAAAAATATCTTGGGATAATTTAAAATTCGGAGCTATTTCAGAAAAGGATAGACAACAACTCTTACTAAAGAAAAATGATTTACTCTTTGTGAGGTCTAATGGCAATCCTGAATATATTGGACGCTGTGCATTATTCGAGGAGAATCAAAAAGAGATCGTCTATGCCTCTTACTTAATAAGAGGTAGATTAAAAGAGACTTCAACCTTAAGGGCTGCATTTATCCGTGATATTATCTCCTTCCCAACATATAGATCTGTTGTCATAAAACAAGCAAGAACAACAGCTGGTAATTACAACATAAATACTCAAGGGCTTAAATCTTTTAAAATCATTCAGCCATCGTTAAAAGAGCAAGATAGATATCTTAATTTCAAAAAAGCAATTGTCAAGCGTATTCAAAATCAATCAAGTTATTTACAAGAATCAGAAAATCTCTTTAACTCGCTACTGCAAAGAGCATTTCGCGGTGAACTGTAACCAAACTCGCGCCTAATATCCTCTCTTAATTTTCATCTAAGATCCCTATGCCAGCCCGTGATTACTACCATGAGACAGTCCGCAAAGCCCTAGAAAAAGACGGCTGGAAGATCACCCATGACCCCTACCGCCTCAAACTTACCCGCCGCAGAAACCTCTACATTGACCTAGGCGCAGAACAACTCATTGCCGCAGAAAAAGACATTCAGAAAATCGCTATCGAGGTCAAAAGCTTCCGTAGTGCCTCCGAGATGAAAGACCTAGAGGAAGCCGTCGGTCAATTCGTTTTGTACGAAAGACTGCTTCAACGCTACGAACCAGACCGTAAACTGTACTTAGCAGTATCCGACGACGTACAAGAATCTATATTTGAAGAAGAAGCCGGACAAGTATTACTGGAAGACAAAATTATTCGCCTAGTTACCTTCGACATTAACCAAGAGGAGATAACCCGATGGATGACCTAAACGAACTCAAACAAGCCGCCATCAAAGTTTTGCAGGACTACTACGACTTTCTTGGACAAGACCCAGATAGCGAGCTACAACTGATCATCGACGAAACGAATAACCACTATCTCCTCCTCGAAACCGGCTGGCACAAAAACCAACGCATCTATGGCAGCTTGATTCATATCGATCTGCTCAATGACAAACTCTGGATTCAGAACGACGGCACCGAAGAAGGAATTGCCAACGAACTCGTTAAGCTTGGCGTTTCACCTCAGCAAATCGTTTTAGCCTTTAAGACCCCAGAACGCCGGAAAATCACAGACTTCGCAGTGGCATAACAACCTTCCTAATAACCCATAAACTTTTATACAAAACTCTCACCATGATTGCCCTCAAAGACAGCTATCCCCTCACTGCAGAACAATACCTAGAACTCGAATCAACAAGCTCAGTCAA
This sequence comes from [Limnothrix rosea] IAM M-220, assembly GCF_001904615.1. NCBI lineage: Bacteria > Bacillati > Cyanobacteriota > Cyanophyceae > Chroococcales > Geminocystaceae > Picosynechococcus > [Limnothrix rosea] IAM M-220. The sequence continues at coordinate 19,808 of NZ_CM007613.1, read as the reverse complement.
ACACGAATACATTGATGGCAAAATCTATGCCATGGCAGGCACAACCGACAGCCACAACACCATTGCCGTAAACCTTACGACCCTTATCCGTAGTCATTTGCGAGGGACAAATTGCCGTATTTACTTCGCTGACATTAAAGCCCGCCTCGAACAAAAAAACCGTTTTTACTACCCCGATCTCCTCGTAACCTGTAACCCCAAAGATCGAGAAACACCTACCTACAAACGCTTTCCTAAACTGATTATCGAAGTGCTATCCGACAGTACCGAAGCCTTTGATCGAGGCGCAAAATTTAGCGACTACCAAACCCTAGATAGCCTCGAAGAATACGTCTTAATCAATAGCAAAACCCAACAAGTAGAAATCTACCGCCGTAAAGATAGCCCTTGGTGGCAATACCAAAACTACACCCTCGCTAGTCCAAACCTCACCCTAGAAAGCATTCAACTCGACTTAACCCTAGAACAGATTTATGAAGATGTAGAACGACCTCCTACCCCGGAAGAACCAGAAGCCCAACCAGAATAAACATTAACAATCCATCAGTAAGTAAACAGCATGACTTCAAACTTTGACTTTCTAAAAGCAGATTTTCCGAAGTTATATGATCATGCAACCAAAGCCGAAAACCTAGTCTATAGTGCCCCCCGCGCCAGTTGCTTCTATGCCCGCTACACCTTAGAGCAAACCGTTCTGTGGCTCTATCAGAACGACCCATACTTACAACTGCCCTACGACAATAAACTAGGCGCACTGATCCACGAACAAACCTTTAAAGACAACCTTTCACCCGGTATCTTCCCGAAAATTCGCCAGATCCAGAAGATTGGGAATATCGCAGTCCATCAACCCAAGACCATTACCGAAAGAGACTCAATTTACATCATTGAAGAACTCTTTCATTTTCTCTATTGGGTCTGTCGCTACTACTCTAAAAACGGCAAGAACCTAGGCGAGATACCCTTTAACCCCAATCTAATCACCAAACCCATAGAACCCGGCAAAGCAGAAAAAACCCTCGAAGAACTCCAACAACTCGAAACTCAGCTCTCCCAATTTAAGGAGATGAACCGCATTGCAGAGGAGCGACAACGGCGTAGTGATGCAGAAAATGCCCGCCTCAAGGCTCAACTCGATGCCCTTCTGACAGCGAATAAATCTGTTGGCGATCACCACAACTACAACGAAGCTCAGACCCGCGATCGCCTGATTGACCCCAACTTAATCGAAATGGGTTGGGATCTAAGCGACCCGAACTGTCGAGAATATCCCGTCGAGGGAATGCCGAAATCAGTGAATAAAACGGGTACAGGCAAAGTCGATTATGTCCTCTGGGATGACAACGGTTTACCCCTCGCAGTCATTGAAGCCAAACGCACCACCAAAGACCCCAAAATCGGACAGCAACAGGCAAAACTCTATGCCGATTGTCTAGAGCAAAAATTCAATCAACGCCCGATTATCTTCTACAGCAATGGCTATCAAAATTACATCTGGGATGACCAGAACTATCCACCCCGCGAGATTCATGGGTTTCTCCGCAAAGACGAATTACAGCGACTCATTTGGCGACGCACCAACGATAAAGCGCTGCACTCTACGCAGGTAGACACAAACATCGCAGGATTTGAGCGACCCTACCAAATCGAGGCCATCAAACGCATCACCGAAACCTTTACCAACAGAAACCGTAAAGCCCTCCTCGTCATGGCAACGGGAACCGGAAAAACTCGCACGGCGATCGCCCTTGTGGATGTCTTGATGCGAGCCAACTGGGTTAAACGAGTACTATTCCTCGCGGATCGAAATAGCCTCGTTAAACAAGCCAAACGCGCCTTTAATCAACATCTACCCAATGCAACCGTTATCAACCTTGTCGAAGAAAAAGATGTACAGGGCGCAAATGTAGTGATCTCGACTTATCCCACTGTGATGAATCAAATTAACCAGTTTGAAGCCACTGGTAGAAAATTTGGCTCTGGTTACTTCGATTTGGTGATTATCGATGAAGCTCACCGCAGCGTTTACAAAAAATATCGCTACATCTTCGAGCATTTCGATTCGCTCCTCATTGGTCTGACGGCAACCCCCCGCGACGAAGTGAACCGTGACACCTATGAAATCTTTGGTTTAGAACAAGGCACACCAACCTACGCATACGAACTTGAAGACGCAATTAGCGACGGATGTCTTGTACCACCTCAAGGCATTAACATCACGCTCAAATTTCCGAGTCGTGGCATCAAGTACAGTGACCTTTCACCAGAAGAACAAATCGAGTTTGAAGAGAAATTCACCGATCCAGAAACAGGCGAAATCGTAGACGAAATCAGCGGCTCTGCCATTAACCGATGGCTCTTTAATGACAACACTATCGATCAAGCTCTCGAAATATTAATGGAGTTTGGCTTAAAAGTAGACGGCGGCGATCGTCTTGGTAAAACGATTATCTTTGCTCGCAACCATAACCATGCTGAAAAAATCCTTGAACGCTTTGATCTGAACTACCCACACTACAAAGGACAATTTGCCAAACTAATCGATAGTCATGACCCCTACGCCCAAAGCTTACTTGATGAGTTTTCCGAGAAAGATAGTGATGTGGCGATCGCCGTTTCCGTAGATATGCTCGATACGGGCGTAGACGTGCCTGAGGTACTGAATTTAGTCTTCTTCAAACCTGTCTATTCAGCCGTCAAATTTAACCAAATGATTGGCCGTGGAACCCGTCTCTGTCCGGATATGTTTGCTATTGGTGAAGATAAAACTGAGTTTTTGATTTTCGATCTATGCCGTAACTTCGAGTATTTCGAGCAACAAGTTAAAGAAGCCGATCCGAAACCCGCCGAAGGTTTAACTACCAAACTCTTTAAAGCCCGTCTTACCCTATTTCAAACCATCGAAAACGGAGAGATAAAACAAGCACTAGGCGATCAGCTCCATCAATACGTGGCAAGCATGGAGCCAGAAAACTTTATGGTGCGCCGCCATTTACAAGATGTCGAAACCTTTAGTAAGCGCGAAAACTGGCAAAACCTAACCCCCCAACAACAACGCACCCTAGAGGAGGCGATCGCCCAACTCCCCAACGGCTTACCCAAAGAAAAACCAGAAACCCGCCGCTTCGATCTACTTTGCCTACAGCTCCAACTCAGCATCCTCAATCAAACACCAAATTTTGTCACTCTACGCGATAAAGTACGCGACCTCCTCAGTAACCTCGAAACCAAAGCCAACATTCCAATGGTTCAAGCTCAACTACCGCTCATCGAAGAGGCGATCGCCGAAAGCTGGTGGCAAGACGTAACCATTCTAATGCTGGAGAACTTACGCAAAAATCTGCGGGATTTAATGCAGTTTATCGATCCCAAAGAGAGCAATATTATTCACACCAATTTTCAGGACGAGCTGATCGACATTAGTGAAGTTGATATACCAATCGTTCAAACTGGATTTAGCCGCCAACAGTACCGCAAAAAAGTCGAAGCTTATATCAGAGCCAATCAAGACCATGTGGCGATCGCTAAACTACACCGAAACCTTCCATTAACCGAAACAGATCTAGAGTCCCTTGAAATGATGCTCTTCACCAGCGATGGACTAGAGAGCCAAGAAAAATTCACAGAAGCCTACGAAGAAAGAGCTATCAACCTTAAACAATTTATTCGCAGTATTGTCGGACTAGACCGCGCCGCCGCCAAAGCCGCTTTTAGTCGATACCTCAAAAATACGCAATTCACCGCCAACCAAATTCGATTCGTTGAACAAATCATTGATCTGCTTACCCAACAGGGAACCATGGAACCACGCTTACTCTATGAGCCACCCTTTACCGAGTTACACCATGAAGGCTTAGATGGACTCTTTAATGATGATGATGCCGATAATATCGTGTCTATTATTCGATCCTTCAACACACCACTAGACAAACAATCCAGCACTGCTTAAGCAACAAATTACTTAAATGATTGAGTAAAGTAACACTTAAAGTATGAAGCAACTTAATTTAGTTCGATATCCACTGTCTGTGGGTTAGCTCCATTGCGGCGATCGCGTTGCTGCTGTAGATACTTCAGACCATTATCGATAGTCCGTTGTAAATGTCTTTCCTCACGTTGAAAACGTTTTTGGGAGTCATCGCAATTGACTATTGCCTTTCTTTCTGGTTGCAAATCGTTCAGTAGCTGACACAAACCTTCCAACTCTTTTTTAATCGCTGGCTCTATCTCAGGTTCCTTATTGCTACTGCCCCATATATCACCAAGCAAATCGGAAAGCGATGTATCCTGTGGCTCAATGGCTCTCTTTCGAGCTTCTGCCCTTTGCTCCTGAATTATTGCCGCTTCAGCTCGCCACAATCGATGGATTCTCACCCGCGCCATCGTGATCTGCTCAATCTGCATTTCTTCAGATATCATCTGTGGCTCAAATTCTGCGACCAAACCTGCCTTTGTCTGTTCGTACAGCGCAAAGTCTTGATCATCAATCGTCGGTGGCTTCTGGCTATAAATACCGTGCTTAGTTGCATTGTTTGCAGCGATCGCCTTTCCCTTCTTTGTTGATGCCATTTGTAAAATATCCGAAACGAACTTGCTCCTATTGTATTACTTGATATTAGTAAAATAGAACTGATAAGACTTTTGAGAGGTTACGCGCGATGCCCAAGTACAACGCCACCACCACTGAGGCGATCGCCAATGCCATCGAAACAACTGGCGAAATACAGTCAGGCATCGAGACGGGTAATATTTCGAGTGCTACCTTTCATCGATGGCGTAAAGAGCATTCAGAGTTTGATCAACGAATCAATGAAGCTTTAGAAACCTTTCGCGCTAACAGTCCTCAGGTATTGCAAACAACGGCAATGGCGCGGCTTAGAAATGCCTTAGACCATGGACAAGTCATTAAACGAACTCGCACCACAACTAAGACGATTAAACGCCATGACCCTCAAGGGCAATTAATGTACACCGAAACTCATGAAGAAACTCGCGAAAGTGTGGATCAGCTGCCAACGCCAAAATGGGCAATTGAGCGCATCTTGGGTAAACCTATTCAAGATTTAGAGGATGCGATAAAGCTTATTGAAACTCAGGGTTTAGAAGTGATTGTCAAAGATGCTGAGATTATCAAAGAATGGTTAACAGCCCGTGGACTGAACGAAAATGATTCTATGGGAAACCAGTCAGAGAAAGGACTAAGCGAGGAACAAGCTAACGAAATTAGAGCCAAAATCCTTGGTATTCCTCTCAATATCAAAAACAATTAGGGAACAGTTTTTTTTAATTTATTCCCTAACTAAACTAAGCCGCCTCAGGTTGGCAGTGTTCGCGCCATTTATGCCATGCCCAACCCTGTTGATAATTCAAATAATCAGCAGCTTTACGCCACACTTCTAATGGTGGTTTTTCCTCGACAAGACGATAGACAAGCCACCCTTTTTTATAGCCACGATGTTCAATGATGCGAAATTGTTCTGCCAACCATTTCTCCCAAAAGTCAGGCGGTATAAGTGGCTCCTCGTCCTGAGAAACTTCAATTAATCTGATGGGAGTTTCTTCGATAACGGTTGGCTCCTCAGGTTCCAAAATCACCTCGCCACTTGGTAGCCGTTTTAGCTTTACCTCGTCCTGTTTTACTCCAAACAGTGACCACACCCGCCGCCGCGTTGGTAGTCCATGTATCGCGTAATTTTTGGTGTGATCAAGGATGATGGCGTTACTTTTCCCTTCACAGATACGCAGAACCCGCCCAACCATCTGAAGCCATAGCGAAAGGGACTTAGTAGGACGCGCCACCTGTACCGCCATTAAGTTGGGTATGTCGAGTCCTTCAGTGAACAAACCGACATTACTAATGATTTTCAGCTCACCACGCCTAAATGCTGCCAAGGTTGCCTCGCGCTCGTCCTGTGGTGTGTTGCCATCTAAATGTTTCGCAGCTATGCCGGCGGCGTTGTACCGTTGGGTGATCGCCATGGAATGAGCCACATTCACCGCAAAAATTACGCAGGATAGACCATTGGCATGTTGGCGATAACTTTGGAGCAAATCACCCGCCAACTCGACAATGTTATTGAGCTGTGCCACATCCTTTGAGGAAAAATCACCCTGTTTAATTTTTGCGCCGGTGGTGATCATACTGTTGGACGCGGCGTACAGTTTGAAGGGTGAAAGGTAGCCTGCCTTAATTAAGTCCGAAACGGTTATGCCGGTGATCATCTCGTCAAATAAATCTGCGAAACCTTCACCATTAGTTCTAATCGGTGTTGCTGTCACTCCCAACTGATAACTATCGGGAAAATGTTCGAGAATGTGACGGTAGGTAGCGGCGGTACTGTGGTGAGCCTCGTCAATTATCACCAACCCAAACTCCTCAGGCTTAAGGCGATGTAGGCGGCGTTTGAGACTTTGAACCGATGCCACCTGTATTGATGTGTGATAATTAGGTTTGTATCCTGCCTTAATAATGCCGATCTCAACATCAGGAGCGATCGCCTTCAACTTTTCCGCAGCTTGAATAATTAACTCGGTACGATGTGCGAGGACGAGGACTTTATCACCACGGTTAACAAACTCGTGAACCACAACCGAGAAAATAATGGTTTTACCGCCGCCGGTTGGGAGTTGGAGCATTACCCGTCGGCTCTCGGTGAAGGCTTGGAAAATATGGGTAAATAAGTCTTGTTGGTAATCCCTGAGTTGCATTAAGACACCTCCTCGACCGTTGGCAAAGACTTTAAGAACTGAACGCAAAACCAAATAGACTCAGTATCACAGCGGTTTAATTCTCGAATAGCCTGATCTAATTTTTCTGCGTATCCTGCGCGTTTGAATTGGTTTTCAGCTTCTATCAATAAGTTGGGGATAGCTGAATAATGCAGGTTTAGCGATGGCTTAATAGCTGGATGAATGTCTGCATATTGCTGTGCAAGTCTTTCAAAATACAAGTAACTGAACTTTACTTGTGTGCTGGAGAGTCTATCCCGTGCGCTACCGCTAACTCTACCAATGTTAGGAATTAAATATTTTTTTCCTGAACACCGTTGGTGAGCTGGAGAATTTTCCCCCGTACACACGCTTTTAGTATGGGGGGTGTGTACTTTTCTCTGAGGATCTTTGGACTCTTTGTCCTGAGCGTGTTTGGTGAGAAGAGACTGAGTTAGAAAATGTAGTTTGCCCCAATATTTTTGGAGGGTAGACTTAGAGCCACCGATCGCCTTGAGAATTGCTTCTATAGTTGAGGTTTTGTTGGGAAATGTCCAACCACGCTTAATGAAGGTTTTAAGGCACTTCTGAAGGCGTTTAAGTACCTTTGCCTGTTTCTCCTCGTTAGTGAGTCCCTTCCGTTTGGAGAGTTTGTCCTTTGACTGGCGATCGCCGTAGTAGTAATAGCCCTTTTTGATGCAACACCGCGCCCACTCTAGGCAGCGTTTCTCAATGTGATGTTGGTGACAGCAATATTTTTCATAACCGGGTAATTTAACAACTATAGCCATTACCTTTTGTGCTAAGTCAAGATCATCCGTAGTTGGCTCCAGTATTCGGATCATGCGCGTTAGCTTACCGAGAATACTGTTTGTCTGTCCTTTGCTAGTAAAGCCAACTCTCAGAAGTTCTTTATAGTCACGCTCAATATCTCGGATAGATCCGAATTTTCGAGGACGTTTCGGCTTGTTTTTCGGATCGGAGTAATGGGCGATCGCCTCGTCTAGTAACTCTAGATCCTGTTGATCCGCGCACCATTCCCAACGACAGCGGTATTCTCTGAGGGAATTATCGCCAATAGGTTCTAACCAGTCGTCTAGCAGCTCATAGCCCGCCTGTAAGGGCACTCGAATAGCGTTGTAGTCGAACAACTCATGATGTTTTCTGCCTTTGGTGTAGACTTTACCTCGCTCGATCCAAGTCTTTTTATTCGGGAATACCTCCAGCTCACCACCACTGAGCCATAAGCCGGCATTGTTTAGGGCATAGGTAACGGTACGAGCGATCGCATAAGTGTTGCGCTCCTCAGACAACGGATAACGCAGGTGTACACCGCCGCCTTCGCTAGATCGATGGATCACACAGGCAACCAACCCAATGTCCTCTAGTACATACCGGATCACCCTTATAGAGGAGGCATTGAAGTACGGACTAGGACGATCAACATCAATGACGATCTCGCGGGTGGTGGTGTCAAAACGGATCGCAATAATCTGATCCGGCGATCGCCAATACTCTAAAAATTTTTCGTCTGAGATCGTCCGTTTCAGACTGCGATATTCATCACCATTTTTCGGCTTTACCGCAGGGTTTGAACGATGGGAGTAAATACTTGAAAGCCATTCAATGTCAGTAGTTACAGGCTTATGACTTGCTAGATTGTAATACGTGGTATCATCAGTACTAACCGGTAAAGTTACACAAGTTTCTTGAGAGGAACCGATAACAAAATCTTTACAATAATCCTGTGACGCTAGAGCGTTTTGAGTTAAATTAGGCATAGCAAAGCGGAGCCTCCCTGTAGGTGAAGCAAAGCGGCTCGCCATTTTCCGTGACGAGATCCGTGAATAAGAAAAATCAAAAAGCTAGTTAGAGAAAGTTTCCTAGGCTTACTAACTAGCTTTTTTGGTGTCTGTGTATTGAGTTGTAGGTAGGTGTCCGGTAGCAGAGAGCAACATAAGTACCCCTTCACGTGCCACGGAAGCCATAGAGCCACCGCGCTCGTCCTGAAGTTTTTTAAATGCTGCCAACTCGCTATCGGTGACGACAGCGGTGACATTATTTTTCAATCCCTTTGTGGGTTTTGTCATTCTCGATGTTCTAATATCAGAGATTCCAGATCGATTATACCCAAGAAACACTGATAAGGATCTTGTAAATTGTATTTTTTTCTTATTTGGTGAATCTCCAAGGAAAGACACCGCCTGATAGAGTGTATGACTGGTAGCTGAAGGGTGTTTGAGTCTTGACTGATTGTAGACAAAAGTACTCTTGTTAATTGAATCAACTGTAAAGTCTCATTTAAATTTTAAAACTTGAAACTGCCTTTACACAAGACTTCTGTCTATTTTTATGAGTGTCGTAAAAGTGTCAACAATTTTACGACAATGGAGTGTCATAAAAGTGTCAACAATTTGATCCTATTGTTCACCTAATTGGATACTTGTTTTAGCACTTATCCCGAAACTTTATACGTACAAAAATTTGCTATGAGTACAAAAGTATTATGAGTGCGCAAAGTTGTAATAAAAAAAACATTTGCACCTGTTTATGTTGTTAGCTTCAGCTTTTTTTGTTGTATTACTATCTGTGTCTAAGCTTTAGATTTTAAGTGTTGCAAAATCAAAAGTGCGTGATTGCGCTCCTCAACAGTTAGTTTTTTTCACGTTTTTTAATTGCCTCGTCCAAGAGAATAGCCGCCATTTGAGAGACAGAACGCTGATCCTTATCTGCGATCGCCTTGAGCTTTTGCTTTAACTCTTTATCCATAAAGACAGAAACAACGACTTTTCCCATTTCCTAAGTCCTCTGATCCTCCTTAGATTTCAGCATGGCTTGGTAAAGAACAAACTCAATGTAATTGGAAGTTGTGCGTAGATCTTTGTTTGCCTCCTCCTGAATCCACTTATGAATTTCTTCTTCGATATTGATGGTTAATCTAACCTTTGCCATGTCGTTGGATATATTGCTGTTCTGCAATTATTTTAAGCTCCTTTCCGTCCGTCACTGTGTTTTTACGCTTGAGTGATGCACTCTGCATTTATCTAATGTATGATAGCCTTTAAGTGAATCAAAAGCTATTTGTAGAGTAACCATGAGCAACCCAACTTACAAAAAACTCATTGAACGAGTAGCCGACGAAATCCCGCCGTCGATGTGGTGGATACCAAGCGATGTGGCGATCGCCAACCTTGAGATCTCCCATAGCACTCGCAAACGAGACACCCGTCTGTTAGTGGCGAAAGGTGTCTTAGACGAGAAAGGGAAACGCAAAGGCTTTAACCGCCATGAGTACGCAGCATTGGTTATGTTTCGCGCCGTTCAAGCAATGGCAGATCGAGACGTAGCCGCCAACGACATCAAACAACTATTCGAGGACTTTAAAACCTATGACAACAGCAGAACAGAAGCGGCTTAACCGCAATAAAACCACCAACAATGGCTCCAACGGCAATGGCAAAACTACCAACGCCACCACCGCCGCAAAACATCCAAACAAACATATCGAGGCGATCGCCAACCGTACCTCAGACGAATTTATCGAAGTAGCCGCCGCGCTTACCCGCGCCAAAATCACCGAGAAACTACAGGACGGCACATTTACAAGCAAAGTTTTTGCAGTGCCTGAGAGTGAGGAAAATTTTATCTATGCCTTGCCCTGTGGCTCGCCTGTAAACGTGCTGAGTGGAGCTACAGAGCAATAACGGCGGGTGAGGTGAACTTAGTTTGCAGACTCATCACCACCACCCTTGACCCGTTAAAAGCAACCCCAAACTATCCAACTTTATTGATAATTTGACGTTTAAAGGAATTTTAGCCGATGTCAGATCAGAATCATGGACGCTTAGTAAAGCGTTCACTCTACGAAGAATACGAAAGCAGTAGCAGTGGCGGCTTGTGTTTCGATCCCTCACAACCTGCATTTTTAGGAACGATCACCCTTTCACTCTGTGGGCTTATTGCGGTTGCCCTTGTCGGCAAAATCATTTCACCATCACCGACCGTCGTATACCCACCAACACAACCCATTATTAATAACAACTAACTGCACATATCGAGGAGGACGGCGGGTTAACTCCCGTCGTTTTTGCTTATGGCATTTTGGGACATTTTTACCACAGCATTCGTTGATAAAAACCTGACAGAGCCTGAAGTCATTGCAATGGAAGGGAGGGCAAAACAGGCACAGACACAGCTCAAACTTACCCGCCGCTACGTCAAAGCGAGAGGCATCGCCTTAACCAGTGAAGCCGAAACCAGATATGTATATCGGCTAGGTGAAACAATCACCAACACACAGTTAAAAGTAATTCAGCAGAACGGTAATCGGGCGATCGCCGGTGCGAAAGAAACAGCGAAAATCAGCACCCAAAACAAGATCAACAACTACGCCCAAAAGCTTCTCAAGTCTGGAGGCGGTAAAGATGCAAAATAACTTTGATGTCAGCTACGCCACCGGCTCGATCATTCTTGTAACTTTGGGCAGTTTGTCCCTGTGGCAATTGGCGCGGCTCGTCCCTGCATTATTGGAGCCATTACAGGTGGTGGTGATGGTGGTGGCTGCGATAACCCTCGCCTGTCTTCTTTTCACCCGCAAACAAGAGGCGATCACCCCATACTTTTTGTTTTGGTTTTTGGTAGGACTTGGGGGGATATTGGCATGGACATAAATCGACAATTAAGCCGCAATATCACCACCATTGATGGCGTTTGGACTGACTGGTTAAAAGTTGGGTTTAGCTACTCGTTGGCGATCGCCACCATAGCCGCCGTGAGTTTGAATTGGGAAAATATCAACAGCCGCGCCGCGAGGATATTTCTACCAATGACGGGTATCGCCTCGACAATTTACGGACTCAATAAAACCCGCCAATTGCAGCTTATAGAGCCTACGTTGCAATATCGCAAGACGGCACAACAGGACATTACAGCTCACACTGTAGCCGCTCAAACCGTGCCTTATTTGGAGCAACAAAACCAACTACAGCTCCAACCCGCTGGCGGTGTTATTCAAGAAACAGGCGATCGCCCCTATCCCTTTGATGTTCAGTCATTCCTAGACGAGGTAACAGGCGTGGCGATATTAGGAAACTCAGGCAGCGGAAAAACTCAACTCGCCAAATACATTGCCAATGCCTGTGGTGAGACTCAAGTGCTGGTACTCGATCCTCACGCAGACATCGAGGACGAGCATTACCCATGGGACGGGTTAACTGTGATCTCGGATAAAGCGAAAATTTTGAAGCAACTGGAGAAACTGTTAGGACTCCTCGACAGAAAAGATAAAACGCCACTGGTAATTATTTGTGACGAATACCCAGCGATTCGAGCCTATGCCAATAAGGTTGGCTCCGATGTGGCTAACGAGTTTATTCTTCGCTATGGCAGTGAAGCGAGAAAGTTTAAAAAGCTGCCAATATTCATTAGTCAAAGTGGCAATGTAAAAAGCTTTGGACTCGATGGACAAGGTGACTTTCTCGAAAACTTTGCGTTAATAAGACTCCAAAAAATAGCCTGTAAATACTTAAAGAATTCACCAGATCGAGAGCTATATCAAATGGTGAAGGTGATCGCCTATCCGATGTTGATAGGTGACGATGAAATAGTCATCCATCCGACTCATGGCGGCTATACTCAAGCACGTAAAAACCTACCGCCGCAAAATCTTAAACAACTCGTTTCTATGCCGCTAACTATTCCATTAGTTGACGGCATAGAACAGCTTATTAACCTTCAAAAACAACCACCAACAGTGGCTCCAAAAAATAGAGATTTAGACTATTACGAACGGTGTTTTAGTCTAGAGTTAGACTTGGGGGATACAACCAGTTACCCGCAACCACCTAACCAACAGCCCAACCAGCTACAACCACTACAGGACAATGAACAACCATCGCAACCAGTTAGAGAGAGAGTTGATCCTTTCGCGCCTGTAACGGGTGAAACACAGCAACTGGTTAAGCGGTTACTGAGTGAAGGTTGGAGCCAAAATAAACTCGTTTTTGAAGTCTTTAAAGTTGGCAGTAAAGGGAGTAAAGCTTATTATCAGGCGGTGAATATTATCAAAGGTATTGAAAGTATTTAAAAAGTTAGCCAAGTAGAAAAGAGAGAAACCAGACAATAGCTGACAATAAATAAATTGAGTATGTTGCATTTGTCCCTGTCAAAAATCGAAGCTTAGTTTTGTAACCCGGACGACACTGTATTAACTTAATAACTTCTAATTGTTGTTCAATCTGTTTCCCTCTTTGAGCGAATAATTTTATGTACTGTGCAGATCGCCACTCCATCACCAAAAAGGCTAAGCCCAAAAAACTACCGATACTTCTAATAAGTATTAAATTGTTAATCGTTGTATTTTGTTTGGAGATCTGTTCAAAAAAGTTACTTATTAAGAATCCATTAGCCGCAATAAATACAGTCAACTGTGCAAAGCGTTTATTGCCGAAGTAGCGTAATGACTCTCGGATGTCTTTCCACTCTTCTATTAACAGCTCTTCTCTATCCATCTTGATTGCACTAGAAATACTGAAATAGGTAAGCCTAAGCTAAACCAGATTCCGAATATAGCTTGCTCCTTTATCTCTCAACGCCATTGGCGGTGTTTTATCACCCTCCAAACCCTTACCGAGATACTTGCTTTTGAGTTTTCCGTTTTGTCGATAACGCAGATACCAATAATAGTGAGTCTTTTTGCCTGACTTAATCCCCTTCAACTCATAACAGCCATTTACACTCGCTAACTTCTGATCGTCGCGGCGGCGATTTACTTCCTTCTCAATGGCGATCGCCAATGCCTCCAACTCAACATCACCCAAGGTGGCAACCTGCAAACGTAAGTCCTCAAAATTAATACTCATTTGTTAGGGAACAACTCAATGTGTGTCTGTTCCCTAACACTATCATCTTTTCTTGCTAATTGTGTATTACATAAAATCAACAGTTGCACTAGAGCATTATAAGCCCTACAATCAAAGCAATCTCAATGTAAGATAATTCTTAGTTATCTTACTTTCAGGCAAAACACCAACAAAATACCCGCCAATCTAGTTGGAACTGATCAACGGGCATTCAACACATATTGAGTTAGTACAATGTTACCAGCTTTAGCAAAAGCGCAACAAACTACGGCGATCGCCATTGCTCAGACAACCGAAGACATGATCGGGTTGTGGCTACATGGAAAAAGCGCCAATACTCAGAAAAGTTACCGCCGCGATATCTATGAGTTTTTGACATTTGCCGGCGGTGTAGAATTACCAAAAGTTACGCTCAATAACTTACAAGGTTTCGAGGTGACATTAGGTGAACTTGGCAAAAGCCCAAACACGATTGCCCGCAAATTAGCAGCGGTAAAATCACTGCTTACCTTCTGTCATAAGGTTGGGTTTGTGCCGTTCAATGTTGGGACATTGGTTAATGTCAAACCGAGTAAGGATAAATTGTCTGAGCGCATCCTGAGCCGTGGTGAAGTTCTCGACATGATCTATAGCACCAAAAATAAACGTGATCGCCTACTGCTAAAACTGCTCTATGCAACTGGAGCGCGAGTTGGTGAGCTGTGCCGACTGACATGGAGCGATATTAAACCGACAGACACCGGCGCGAGAATTACGCTATTTGGTAAGGGTGACAAAACAAGAGTCATTTTAATTAGTGATGAGCTGTACCAAGAATTGCTCCAACTGAAAGACGAGAACGGCGATCCTATTTTTCGTAGTCGTAAAGGTGGCAATGCCATTACCACTACTCAGGCTTATCGCATTGTGAAGGACTCAGCAGAACGCGCCGGTATTACAGGCAACGTTTCACCCCATTGGTTTAGACACTCACACGCTAGTCACGCCCTCGACAACAACGCACCTATTCACACCGTCCAAAAGTCCCTAGGACATAGCAGCATCACCACCACTGAGCGATACTTACACAGCAATCCCAAAGACTCCTCAGGCTTGTATATTCAGGTTTAAAGCCGTTGTTAGGGAACAGATTTTAATAATCTGTTCCCTAATCACTTGCATTAAATGTATTACATGATATTATATATTTATTCGGGCGAGCGACACGCTACACATGCCGCCTGAAACACCGACACATTGAGAGTTACAAAAAATGTTTAACACTATTTTGAACGCAACCATCACCGCCACAATGATCGCCGCCATTGCATACATGGCGATCGCCCTCGTTACCTTCACCCATGATCGTATTGTTTACCGCGCTACACCGACTGTTACCGCTGTTGAAGTTGTGGAGCAACCCGCAGCTATTGAGCCAAGTACAGCTCCTGTTATCGCCATGGAGCCGCCGGCAATGTCCGAAATTGTTAAGCCATTGGAGTCTATGACATGGCGCGAGTTACAACCTGTTGCCAAGACCTATGGCGTAAAAAACCGTCGGAATAAGTCCAAGGCTCAATTATTGAAGGAGATATACACCAACTCCTAACCACTGTTATGGGGGGATTTATCACCCTTCCCTTGCTAATGTGTATTACTAGACATCAATGACGCTAACACATATTGAGATGGCAAAAACACCCAAGGATGCAAAGGACGGTAAAACTACCCTCACTTCGATCCGCATCCCCCCTGAAACTCTTCAGGCACTCCAACGCCGCGCCAAACGTAAAAATATTTCACAGAATAAATTTATCGTCTCAGTCTTAAACCAAGCTCTCGGACTCGGTGATGATGGTTTCGATCCCAACCCCCCATTACCGACCGATGAGGCGATCGCCAACCTTCAGTCACGGTTACAGGTCGTGGAGCAACAGTTGGGCATCAAAGCAGATAACCCGTTTGTCTCTGAACCTGTACGGGATGAGGAGCCGTTACCAATCCTTGAGGCAATTAAGCAGACTGATCAGCCATTGACAGCAAAACAAGCGATGCAATATGCCATTGAAAAACATGGTTATGAGGCGCACGGTAAACGTCCTGAGAACTCTTTCGCGCAAATCTTTAGGGACTTACAAAAGAAAGGTGAGCCTGAAGAAAAGTTTGGTTTACGCCGCGTCAAGCTACCAAGTAAAGGGAAGCAGGTTAGGTATGGTTACGAAGTTTTGGAAAAGTAACTTACTGTCGCAAAACACCCTACAATTAAGCAGTCTAACGCTATAGCACTTTAAGCAAACACTTACTTAACACTTAAGGTGTTACTTAAATGATTACGGCACTTATAAATCAGAAAGGTGGTACAGGGAAAAGCTCTACCTCCATTCATTTTGCGTATTGGCTCCAACAGCAGAATAAAAAGGTTTTGCTCATTGATACTGACGCACAGGGCAGCTCATCAATGTGGTGTAAGTCTCTCGGTATTGAGGCGATCGCCGAAACAGATCCGAATGTCTTAGCTGAAGAAGTCCCAAATTGGATTGACGGGTTTGATCGGGTGGTGATTGATGGAGCTGGAGGATTAACAGAAACCACGCGAGTAATCCTCTATTTCTCGAACGTGGCTTTGATACCCTGCCAACCGACTGCACTCGATCTCGTTTCTTCAGGATCTGCGGTGAAGTTGATCAAACAAGCACAAAGGTTTCGTGATGACTTAATAGGTGCAACCTTTATCAATCGTGCTGTACCCAGAACAAAGTTAATGTCTGAGGCACAAACGGCGTTAAGTGGCATTGATGGCATTAGTCATCTAAAAACGGTCATATACCAACGGCAATGTATTGCGGATGCTTTCGGGCAAGGACAAACGGTTTTCGAGATGGGCGCGGCGGGTGAGAAGTCGGCTAATGAGTATCGCCAATTATTTGAGGAGGTAACGGCACTATGAGTAAGCGCAAAAAGTTAGATGACATCCTTGGGAATTTTGAGGAGGACACTACGACCGTAGAGACTCCCAAGGCAGTAAAAGAAACCTCAACCGAAACTAATTCATTAGCGGCTCAGTTGGCGAAACCGAGTAAGAAAAAAGCAAAAATTAGATTTACTCTCGATCTCGAAAAGCCTCTTGATGATCGCCTCACAAAGACTGCAAAAAAGTTAAATCGGACAAAAGCAGATTTAGTCAGAATTGCTGTAGATAGGTTATTAGAAGAGTTAGAGCAGTAAATTTTTAAGTAATTATTCAAGTAAGTTATTACTTTAAGCATTAAGTAGATTACCAAAGCCATGGAATAAGTCTGGAGCTTTGCTGTTGGTACTCATCGAAGTTGTCATATTTCTCGCTCATGCTCTTCTCTTTATCGAGAATTCTTTGGACATAGAGAGCAAAGACGGTAAGGGGTAGAAGTCCAGACCAGAGGGAACCGGAAACGACGGCAAAGCTGCTATATCGCATCAAATCACCAAGGTAATTCACATTGCGGACCGATCGCCAAATTTCTGAGTTCACCAGTTTTGCGCCCATGCTTTTTGCGGTCATTTTTTGGACATCAGCGGCGGTGTTGATCAAGCTACCAAAGATGTAGAGCAACAGGGCGATCGCCATGGAGACATATCCCAAGGGAGTCGGGTTAGTGAAGGCAAACCAAGCTGGTAGGGCATAAAACACACCGACGAAGAGCAACACAACGATTAAGGTCGGGATATCAACTTTTTCGGTGAACAGGATTTTTGTGCGAGTCGGGAAAAGGTATTGCTCTAGGAGCCACCAACTGCAATAGCCACCATGGAGACAAAGATAAATCACTTGGCGAGCGTCATTGACTCCGTAGGCAATAGCTAAAGCAAGCATAATTACTAGAGTTAAACCTTTCGCGATGTTGATGGCGGTGAGTTGAGTCAGTGAGAAGCCTTGGGTGTTACTAGATGTTTCCATCGGTTTAGGTGGTGGTTAAAGTTAGGTCTCAGTTTAACGACTTTGTTTGATTGGAGAATGTTTTATCTCTGATAATGGCAGGGTGAAATGTTTTAGGATTCGCGCTGCATGATTACGGGTGAACTGAAGTCTAAGGTTGATAAGCTCTGGGATACGTTTTGGAGTGGTGGCATCAGTAACCCGCTTTCGGTGATTGAGCAGATCTCTTATTTATTGTTTATCAAGCGGCTCGATGAGCTGGAGCTGGCAAAGGAGAGAAAGGCACAACGGCTTGGGGGTGAGGTAAAAGATCCGAGTTTTACGCCGGAACAGCAGGGTTATCGATGGTCAAACTTTAGGCATTTAGAAGCTCAGGAGATGATCAAGATTGTTCGCGATCATGCCTTTCCGATGATTAAAGAGCTGGGTAAAGAGGGTGGTGCTTATGCGGCTCACATGAAGGACGCGACGTTTATGATCGCCAATGCTTCTTTGCTGTCTACGGTGGTAGAGCAGATTGATCAGATTCCGATGGCGGATCGGGATACGAAAGGTGATCTGTATGAATATATGCTCTCGAAACTCAGCACTGCGGGCACTAATGGGCAATTTAGAACACCGCGCCACATTATCAAGATGATTGTGGAGTTGATGGAGCCAACCCCCCGCGAAATTGTTTGTGATCCGGCTTGTGGCACTGGTGGTTTTCTGGTGGCAGTGTCGGAGTATATGCGGGATTTAAAGGATGGTGATGGTAATTCGGTGCTGAACGCGGCGGGCAATCGGGAGCATTTTAATTCGGAGATGTTTCACGGGTTTGATTTTGACCCAACGATGTTGCGGATTGGTTCGATGAATATGATGCTCCATGGCATTGAAGATCCAAAGATTGAGGCGCGGGATTCTTTGTCTGAGGATCATGCGGCGGTGAATGAGGAGTTTACGTTAATTCTGGCGAATCCACCGTTTAAGGGGTCGGTTGATAAGGAGGGTATTGCGAGCGACCTGAAAAAGGTGGTGAATACGAAAAAGACTGAGCTACTTTTTGGGGCATTGTTTCTGCGGCTCTTAAAGAAAGGGGGACGGGCGGCGGTGATTGTGCCGGATGGGGTGCTGTTTGGGTCGTCGCGGGCGCACAAGGCTCTGCGGAAAATGCTGGTAGAGGATCACAAGCTGGATGGAATTATCTCGATGCCGTCGGGAGTGTTTAAGCCCTATGCGGGGGTTTCGACTGCCATCATGATCTTTACGAAGACGGGCGCGGGGGGCACTGATGCGGTGTGGTTCTACGATATGCAGGCTGATGGTTTATCACTGGATGATAAACGATCGCCAGTTGAGCAAAATGATATTCCTGACATTCTGGCACGGTGGAAAGGTCGGGATATTGGGCAGGATACGGATCGCAAAGCTAAGGCGTTTTTTGTGCCGAAAGAGGAGATTGCTGAGAACAATTATGATCTCTCGATTAATCGGTATAAGGAAATTGAGTATGAAGAAGTAGAGTATGACCCGCCATTAGAAATTTTAGGGAAGTTAAAAGGCTTAGAGGATGAGATTCGGGCTGATCTCAATGAACTTGAGGAGATGTTGAAATGAAAAACTTTTTACTAAGTGACATTTGCGATATCCAGATTGGTAGAACTCCATCACGGTCTAAATTAGAGTTTTGGGGTGGTTCTCTCCCGTGGTTAAGTATTGCTGATATGGGTAAGTCACGGGATATTTATAAAACAAAAGAAGGTATCACTGAACTTGGAGCAAAAACATTTAATGGTCGTCGAGTAAAAGAGGGAACAGTACTATTTTCTTTTAAACTGTCGATTGGAAAAATAGGTATTGCGAGAGTCCCTTTATATACAAATGAAGCTATTGCAGCACTAGAAATAAAAGAAAAATCTTTAGTATGTGAAGAATACTTATACTATGCACTTCAAGGCTTAAATCTCGATCAAAAAACAGATCGAGCTGTCATGGGGAAAACCCTCAATAAAAAGAAATTAGCTGCAATTAAAGTACCTCTTCCTTCTCTCACCGAACAGAGACGTATAGCAGCAATCCTCGACAAAGCGGACGAAATCAGACGCAAGCGATCGCAGGCAATACAGCTTACTGAAGACTTGGGGCGATCGCTCTTCCTCGATATGTTTGGCGATCCCGTCACAAACCCTAAAGCCTGGACTTTAGTAACATTAGGTTCTCAAGTAGAAAGCTTAAAATATGGCACTAATTCTAAATCTCATGACTTTCAACAAGAAAATGATTTACCTGTATTAAGAATCCCCAATATTATCGGAGAAAAAATATCTTGGGATAATTTAAAATTCGGAGCTATTTCAGAAAAGGAT
>NZ_CM007612.1 GCF_001904615.1 [Limnothrix rosea] IAM M-220 | reverse complement strand
TAGCTTGTCAACTTGTTAGCTTTATAACCAGACAACAATACTGGTTTTCAATAATCGTGCTAAGCTTCAAACCAAGTTAGCTTGTCAACTTGTTAGCTTTATAACCAGACAACAATACTGGTTTTCAATAATCGTGCTAAGCTTCAAGTCAAGTTAGCTTGTCAACTTGTTAACTTCATAACTGGTTAAAAAGTTTATGATCATCGCATTATGCAATCAAAAAGGAGGGGTGAGCAAAACAACCTCCACCATCTGCCTAGGAGGACTCCTCGGCGAATCTTCAAAAGTGTTATTAATCGATCTCGATCCTCAAGGGAATATGACCACGGGCTTAGGGATTGAAGTAGAGGATGACCAGCTCACTACCTATGAGGTCATCACTGAGCAATGTTCTATCGACGCGGCGATCGCCAATACTAAATTCAAAAACCTCGATATTCTTCCGGCAGATATTAGTCTCGCGAAAGGTGAAACAGAAATTCTCGGCAAGGTAGGAAATTTTTATTTACTGAAGGAACAAATCGAAGCAATCACTGA
Source organism: [Limnothrix rosea] IAM M-220 (assembly GCF_001904615.1). Classification (NCBI taxonomy): domain Bacteria; kingdom Bacillati; phylum Cyanobacteriota; class Cyanophyceae; order Chroococcales; family Geminocystaceae; genus Picosynechococcus; species [Limnothrix rosea] IAM M-220. Next base: position 72,826 of record NZ_CM007612.1, on the reverse strand, counting down.
ACAGTACGACCATATTTTGATTGATTGTCCACCATCTCTAGGTCTACTTACTCTTAATGCCCTCACCGTTGCCGATCAGATTTTAGTCCCGGTGCAATGTCAGTTTTTTGCGCTTAAGGGATTAGCTGCACTCCTCGAAACTATCGCCTCTGTGAAAAAACGATTGAATCCAGAAATCGAACTTTTAGGGGTATTGCCCACCATGTTTGAACAGACAGTCATGGCGCGGGATGTGATCGCCTCGCTCAAAAATCGCTTTGGTAAGGATGGTATTTTCCCAGCTGTACCGAAATCAATCCGTTTTGCGGAGGCAAATTTGGCAGGGGAACCGATTCACATTTATGCCAATGACCCCAAACTCATTTATCCCTACAAGCAAGTTATTAAAGCAATAGAGGCTTAGATTATGGCAAAGCGTAAAATCCGACTTACCGACCATGACCCGCTAGAATCCAAGACTGATAGCATTCTTAGCAGTTTTTCCACTGCTGAACCAGTTAACAAGTTAGCAAGTCAACAATTCAAAAATTCAACTGGTTCTCAAGTCAAAGAGACAGCTAAGGCACAACTGAAGAAAGCGACATATCAACTCGATGAGTCGTTGCTAGAGCGTCTGGATCGAGCTTATCTCCAAATGAGCTTAGATCGGGGTAGGCAGGATACTCCCTATAAAGAGGTTTTGGTGGAGACGGCGATCGCCTATTTTCTGGATCAGCTTGAGGAGAATTCGGATCTGATTGAACAGGCTTTGGCTCGGCAGGAAAATCGGGGTTAGGAAGGTTGGGAACGATCGCCAATTTCCTCAAATAGATTTAGCTAGTCCATAATGATGCTTGACCTTAACTTGATTTGATCATGAATTCTAGTGACTCTCTACAAGCAATGCTCGATAGGCTTCATGGCAAACGTGTTGAGATACCTAGTCAGTTTGCCGAGCCTGTCATTGTCGAAGAAATTGCAGTTGAGAGTGAAGATGACGCTCTAATTAGAGTTTCAACGAGTGATGGGCAATCAAAAGAGGTTTGGATTTCCATTGAAGAGATTCAAGAAATTATCAATAGTGCAGGAGAGGCGATCGCCCCAAGGGTGGACAGTAAATCATTTTTTCTCTTCATCGAATCTGCACGAATTAAAACAGCTTTTGAATATGACCCTCATTTTGCAGTGGGGTTGAGCGGAGTTCGTCCTTTACCTCATCAACTTGAGGCAGTTTATAAGTTTATGTTGCCCCAAGTGCGACTACGTTTCCTTTTGGCAGACGATCCGGGAGCGGGTAAGACAATCATGGCTGGTCTGCTGCTTAAGGAGCTTAAATTACGGAATATTGTTGATCGGGTATTGATTCTCACCCCTGCGCCTTTAACCATCCAGTGGCAAGATGAATTACGCTCTAAATTTTCTGAAACGTTCGAGATAATTAATTCCTTTTTCGTTAAAAATCAACTGGGTGGAAATCCTTGGGATAGGTTCCGCCAGTGTATTACTTCCATTGATTTTGCTAAACGAGAGGATGTCATGTCAGGCATCTTACAGGTGGATTGGGATTTAGTCATTATTGATGAATCTCACAAATGTTCTGCGAGAACTCAGGGAGATGATCTGCGGCGTACAGGTCGTTATAAATTGGCGGAAGCATTATCGGAAAATACCGAACGAATCTTGCTACTAACGGCAACGCCTCACCAAGGGAATGTGGATCAATTCCATAATTTTCTGCGGTTACTTGATCCTGATCAGTTTGTTTCTAACCAAATTAATCCGCAGATTTTGCGACTTCAGGATAGTCCTTGGTTTTTACGACGAATTAAAGAAGAACTTAGGGATTTTAGTGGTCAAAAATTATTTAAGGAACGTCATGCAAAGACTGTCCCCTTTGAATTGTCGAGGGATGAAAAAATTCTTTATGATCAAGTCACAGAATATATTAATTGCTATCTAGGTCAAACTAGCGGTCGAAAAAAAGCATCGGTAGCTTTGGCTAGAACGGTGTTTCAACGAAGATTAGCGAGTAGTCTCCATGCTATTTTTAGCTCTCTCAAAAAGAGACAAACTCGTTTTTCTGAATTATTGACAGAGTTAGAAAAATTGCCCAGAAGGGAGCAGGAGCAACGATTAAAGGATTTAGGTCGCATTGTTGATGTAGAACAGGAATTTGATGACCGTGAGGATGAGGATGACTGGGATATGATCGCCTCGGAGTCAACGGTAGTAGAAGAGTTGGATCAACTACGGGCAGAATTGTTTGACCTCAATCATTTGGTGAAACTGACAGAATCGACGATCAACCGGGGGAACGAAACAAAGTTACTCGCTTTGAAGCAATGTTTGGATGATGTTAATCAAATAGAAGACTTTAGTGGTGGTGCTGGTCGGCTACTCATCTTTACTGAGCATCGAGATACGCTCAATTATCTACGGAAAAATCTAGAACATTGGGGCTATACCGTCTGTGAGATTCACGGGGGGATGAATGTTTTACAGCGCAAAGTAGCTCAAAGAGATTTTCAGTTTAATACCCAAATCTGTTTGGCGACGGAAGCGGCGGGGGAAGGGATTAACCTGCAATTTTGTCGGTTGATGATTAATTACGATATTCCTTGGAACCCAAATCGTTTGGAACAGCGCATGGGGAGGATTCACCGGATTGGTCAGACTTCGGATGTGTTTATTTTTAACTTTGTTTCGATTCTCACGGTGGAAGGTCGGGTTCTAGAAAAGTTATTGCAAAAGCTTGATGAGATTCGCAAGGCGATGGGAGATAAGGTCTTTGATGTGATTGGGCAACTGCTTCAGCTTAATGATATTCAGTTTGAGGATCTCATTCGCGAGGCAACCTACAACCAAGCGGCGGAACAAGAGGCAATCGCCACAATGGATCGTCTTGACCCCAAAATATTGGAGGAATTAGAGGAAGCAACGGGTATAGCCTTAGCGACTTCCCATGTTGATTTATCCCAGATTCAACAAGCTCAAGAATATTTGTCGGAAGAGCAACGGTTAATGCCTCGCTATGTGGAGGAATTTTTTAAACGAGCGTGCGATCGCCTAGGGATTGGTTTAGAAGTTCGGGCGGATGGTCTATTGCGTATTCCCTATCTAAAAGAAGAATATCGCTCTGAAAAATTACAGGCGGTCAAACGTTTGGGGATGCCCGAAAAGAATTATCCAAAGTTCACTTTTTATAAGGAACAGTTAGAACGGGTGAATTATAGTGATGCGGAATTTGTTTCGCCGGGTCATAGTTTATTTGCTTGTATTGCCGAGCGACTAGATTTTGTGTTGTCGGATGCGGTGGGTTATCGGAGTGCTGCGTTTATTGATGCAGATGCGTTAGAAGCTTATCGGATTCATTTTTTTCAGGTGGAGGTGGAAGGACAAAATATCAAGGGCAAGGATACGGCTTTGAGGATGCGACTTTGTGCGGTGACGGAAACAAAAGCGGGTCTAAATCTGGCTTCGACGGATTGCCTCCATGATTTTGCTCCGGCGATCGCCGATCTGGAAAATGTACCGGAAGTGCCGACACCGGATGAACAAAAAGCAATTGAACGATGGTTAAAGCTCAATGTACAAAAGGAATTAATTAAGGAGGTTCGTCAAACCCAAGAGCGGGAAATGAAGATTCGCCAAGAATATCTTGAGCAGGCAATGGATGAGGCGATTAGGGTTGCTCAGAAAAAATATCTGGATTTGGCGAGTAAGGCGGTGGGTAATGAAAGCTTTCGGGTCGCAAGGGACAATGCTTTAACGAAGGTCAATCAATTCAAGGAACGCAAACAGATTAAGCAATCGGAATTGAAGCATCTCAATATTGTGCGGTCGGGTCGGGTGATTTATATGGGGACGGCTCTGGTTTGTCCGGCTCTTGAGTCTCAATCGATGGGGGGAATGCGGAATGATCCAGAGGTGGAAAAAATTGCGATGGATTTGGTGATGGCTTATGAACGCGATCGCGGTTGGACTCCAGAGGATATCAGCAAGTTGGGTGATGGAAGTGGTTTTGATATTCGGAGTATTGGCGAGATCGATCCAGAGGTTAGGGTTGTACCAGTCAGGCGGATTGAGGTGAAGGGTCGGACTGGCACTCAGCAAAATGTTTCTCTGACTTCTAATGAATGGCGGAAGGCGCAACAGCTTGGGGATTCTTATTGGCTCTATGTGGTGTGGGGTTGCAAGACTGATCATCCGCAATTACTGATGATTCAAGATCCGGCTCGGAATTTAGCGGGGGATGTGCAGGAGTTGAAACAGGTGACTCGTTACATGATTAATGCTGAGGCGATCGCCAAAAGGGCAAATGACATCACTTTTTGATATCATAAGGGTGGGAAAGTCATCACCATAACAGATGAATAAAAAACAGCAGCGGATTTTGGATGCCATTCAGCTCACTCCTTCTCCTGCAAACCTAAAATGGGACAATATTGAGTCTCTTTTTAGGACGTTAGGAGCAAGGGTATCGCAAGGTAATGGTTCTAGGGTTCGGGTCTTGCTTAACGGGGTCAAAGCGACCTTTCATCAACCTCACCCAAAAAATGAAGTTGGGAGAAGTTGTGTTAAGGGGATACGTACCTTTTTAGAAAACGCTAATGTTATTTGAGGGTTAATTTGTAAAAACCTTTGTAATTCGTCTGAGCAAACATTGTTCTGATCACCCAAAAATAGGGGGAGTAAAATCCCCTTATTAAAAAAATCCTTCAAGGAAGAAATCATGTACACAGTCACGTATAAAGGATACACAGGTAAATTTGAGATTGATTTTGAAGAAAATATCTTATCTGGAATTGTGATTGATATTAAGGATGTGATTACATTTCATGGCAAAACTATTGAAGAAGCTGTGCAGTGTTTTCATGAGTCTGTGGATGATTATTTGGAATTTTGTGAGGAAGTAGGAGAAGAGCCTGATAAACCTTTTTCGGGTCGTCTTCCCTATCGGACAACGCCTGATACTCATCATAAAATTTATTTGGCTGCGACAAAAGCAGGAAAAAGCATTAATTCATGGATGGATGAAGTACTTTCTGAAAAATCCAAAGAATATCTCAAAAGCTTCTAAATGAAGTATTCATGGCATTTTTGTATAATTTTAGATTAGAGCATATTTAATTTTTATTAGATTGTAATATGCTGAATTTCTATACATGCAAAATAAAATTAGTTTATAAATATAGAGACTTCAAAATATGCCCATTGGAGAAATCATTTGGTTTGGTGGACAGACGCAAGAAGGGAAAATCAATCATTATGGTTTCATATCTTGTAAGGGAATTTCGGAAAAAGGTATATATGTAAACCGAAAATCCCTTCCAGTTGATCTACAGAAAATATGTGAACAAGATAAAGATAATGGTCAGGGGATTGTAGTAGAGTTTGAAATAGAAGAAAATTCACGGGGAACTCAAGCCGTTGATGTAATACTAAATCAACAAATTGGAATTATAAACAAAGATTTATACTCACCATATCGTAGTCAATATATTGAGTATATAGATTCGAGTATTCCTTATCGTGAAGGATATAACGGAGATGATAAAGATATAGTTTCGTTTGGAATAAAATATCTAGATAGACCATCTGCTGTACTCGTTGACAAAATCGAGCCTGAATCCATCATAAAAGACAAAATTAAAGATTATGCTCATGCATCAAATCTGAATTTTGCAAAGCATTTTTTTGATAGATATACCTCAAGTCTCACAACTGAAGACTCCATTCAATTTATTTTAGAAAGATTTAAATTGTTACCTCAAGACCAAAAAGTAGGAAATGTCTTTACATCGAAATATATTGATAAGCATGTACAGATTATTGAGCAAGCTTTAAGTTTAGACAACTCACATCTTCAACAATTTATATGGAATCAACTCACAAAACTATTTAAAGATAGTAGTGAAAATATCAAGGAATTCTTATGGGATAAAATTAAATTATTACAAAAAAAACTAGCCTATAAAAATGAACTTTGGGATTTAGCACCCTTAAAATTTAAAAGAGAAATAATACAGTCTAGATACCAGAAATTCTTCTCAGTGCATGAAGAATTTGTAGAATCCAATTATATTTTAGGAGTTAACATTTCTGAAAGATATGAAACTTTATATGATTTTAGTGAGAATGATAAAAAATTAGCAGAAATATGGAGTAATGATACAAGCGATGAGTTTGAAAAAGCAAAAATGTTATCTGCACGTGGTGCTGAAAAACTAGTTAAAAACTTTTATCAGAAGCTAAACGAGAATAATGAAGTTATAGATATTGCTGTTCACCAAATTACCAAGAAAAGCAACGAATGGACAAAGGCAGATATAGTCATAAGCATTAATGGAAAAAAACAATATATCGATGTAAAAAATGCTCGACAGACAGTTAACTCTAGTGTCTATTCTGAATTTTGTATTCCTAGCTTTAAGGAAGTTAGAGGAGAGGATGTAGCGATTGTAGGGGTTCTGTCGCCTTATCTTCAACTCAAATATATGAATCAAGAAGGGGCTTCATTTTATGTAAACAGCCCAATTTTTTTGGGAGAGCTAATATACACGCAATTACATAATCTTACTAAAACTTTTAAAGATAGTGTAGTCAGACTAGATATGACTCGAGGGTTTGATCCAAAGACCTATTTAGCACCTTGGCTTTTCGACTATAGTGCTCAATTTTATGAAAATCAAATTGGGATTGCCAAAAAACTTATAGATTTAGATTATAAAGCAATACCATCATCTGATGATATTGCTTTACTTTCCACCAACAAATCAATAGATACTTATCTTAGTTTATTTATTTATGCTAATAAAAAGCTTCCTGAAAGTTGGGCTAAATTTATTCCAATATGCAAACAAGAATTCATAATTTTACTATATCGAAAATCGAATACTCTACTCAAATTGCCTGAAATTTATATGGCAATCTTAAAGCATTTTTTAAAGATGCTATCAATGAATAATGAGGAATATCATCCAGAAAAGATAAGAGAGTTGATTTACCATGGTGATCCATATCTATACCATCAAGTAAATCCTCTAAAAATTTATGATCCCTTAAATCTTATTTCTGATTTTTGTAAGACATTAGGAACTCTTTGGGATAATCGCCACAAAACGAATATCACGGGTTTTAAAATTTTCAAATTTGATGGTAGAGGTCTTTTGTCAGGTAAGTATTCAGAAGAAGATCCAGTTTCCACTACAATTCTTGCTTACTGTGGAGGATGGATCGAGAAAAAAGGAAAATGTGGATATTCCCCACTAATTATCGGAAAACACCGTAATTGTTCTAGTTGTGGGAAACTTGTTTGTGAAGCAGAAGGCTGTGGTTTTTGTAGTTTAAACTGCTCAGCATATCTGGAACGACAACAATTAATTTATGAAAGAAAATTAAATAAATATTCGTCTAGAAGTTTCGGTTATTAATTAAGTTTAATCATTCTGAGTTGCAATTCATCATGTCTGAAGATCGCCGTTTAATTGAAGATTTTATTCCCATTAAAGAGATCTCTGTGGAGTCGGCACGGGAAAAATCTATTCGTAAAGGGCATATTTCGACGTTACATCTATGGTGGGCGCGTCGTCCTTTGGTGGCTTGTCGGGCGGCGGTGTTTGCTTCGCTGGTGGCGGCTCCGGAAAATCATCAGAAACGGTCGGCTTATAAAAAGCAGATGATCGAGCTGTGTCAGTGGAAGGCTGGGGAGGACACGCTCAAAAAGGCGAGAAAGGCGATCGCCGAAGCTCAGAAAAAACGGTTGGGGTTGCCAGAGGATACGAAGTTAGAGGATGTGCCGCCGCCGAAGGTGTTGGATATGTTTGCGGGGGGTGGGGCGATTCCGTTGGAGGCTCTACGGTTGGGCTGTGAGACTTATGCGGTGGATCTGAATCCGGTGGCGCATATTATCGAGCTTTGTACGTTGGTTTATCCGCAGAAGTATGGGAAAAAGTTGGCGGATGAGGTGGAGACGTGGGGTAATTGGGTGATTGAAAGGGTTCGGGCAGAGATTGGGGATCTGTATCCGAATATCAAGGTGGGGGAATCGCTGGAGAAAAAGCAGGAGCAGATGGAGCTTTTGGAGCAGAAACAGACTCAGTTGGGGTTGTCGTTTCGGAAGGAATTGACTCCGGTGGCTTATCTCTGGACGCGCACAGTGAAATGTCCTAATCCGGCTTGTGGGGCTGATGTACCTTTGGTGCGGCAAAGTTGGCTTTGTAAGAAAAATAAGAAATATGTGGCTCTTAAGGTCATCTCGAATCACCAGACAAAAAGGGTTGAGTTTGAGGTGGTGGAAGCGACTACGGCTAAGGATTTGGGGTTTGATCCGAGTTCGGGGAGTTCGCGGGGTACTTCAACTTGTCGGCATTGTGGAACGACTGTAGATGTAAAGCAGATTAAGAAGGAAGGAAAAGTAGGGCAGGTTGATCAGCAGTTGATGGCAATTGTTTGTACAACTCCGGGGCAACAGGGAAAAACCTATTTATCAGCGACAGATTATCTACAATATATTCCTGATGAAAAGGCAATTTTAGAGCGGTTAGAAAAGCTTTGTGATGAAACAGGTTTAACTACTCCAGATGAGCCTTTACCTCCGATTGGAACGTTAGGTTTTCGGGTGCAAGCTTATGGTTTATTACAGTGGAAAGATTTATTTTCGCCGCGTCAATTGTTGTCGTTGATGACTTTTGTGAAGTGGGTTAGAAAGGCTCATGATGAGTTATTAGCTCAAGGTTATGATGAAGAATTTGCAAAGGCGATCGCTACTTATTTAGCTTTAATGATTAATCGAGTAGCAGATAGAGCTAGTACCCTATGTAGATACGACCCTACCCCGACGCAAAGCGGAATAAACAATACATTTGGTAGACAAGCATTACCTATGGTGTGGGATTTTGGTGAAGGCTGTCCTATAGGTAACTCTTCTGGAAGTGCATCAACATCACTACCTTGGATAACTAATTTTATTAGACAAGAAAATCAAAATTCAAACTTTGCTAATGTTCAACGCTCTTCATCCATGAGCATGGCAATTGAGACTAATAGTTTAGACGCAGTAATTACAGATCCACCCTATTTTGATTCCGTTCCCTATGCCGATTTATCAGATTTCTTTTATGTGTGGTTAAAGCGTTCAGTCGGTCATCTTTACCCCCAACATTTCACCGCTAAATTAACCCCAAAAAAGAAAGAAGCTATCATGGAACCCACGCGCCACGGTGGGGATAAAAAAGCAGCATCGGCAGCCTATGAAGGGATGATGCACGACGCTTTCAAAGAAGCCAATCGCATCCTAAAAATTGATGGCATTATGGCGGTAGTCTATGCCCACAAAACTACATCAGGCTGGTCAACCCTAATTGATTCCTTGCGTCGGGCTGGATTTGTGATTACCGAAGCATGGCCATTAGACACAGAAATGGGAGCCAGATTACGCGGTCAAAATTCGGCAGCTTTAGCCTCCAGCATTTTCCTCATTTCCCGCAAGCGTACTACCTCCGAAATTGGCGATTACGCGATGGACGTACAACCCCAACTGCGGGAGATTATCCAAAGCCGCGTTAAAACCCTGATGGAAGAAGGCATAAGCGGAGCCGATTTAGTCATTGCTTGCGTCGGAGCAGGACTACGAGCCTATACCCAATTCGATAGCGTCGAACTCCCCAACGGCGAAGAACTCGATGCCAATACATTCCTGAACGAAGTACAAAAAGAAGTTGCCGAAACCATCCTGCGAGAAGTGTTGGGGTGCGATTCCAAAGGCGTATCCCAGATCGACAAAATCACCCAATATTACATCCTCGCCCGGTACGAATATGGAGAAGCCGAAGTCGCATTCGATGAAGCCAATACCCTCGCCAAAGGAGTAGGCGTAGAACTCGATGGCGCAGGGGGACTCACCGACGGCAAAACCGCATTAGTCCAGAAAACAAAAAATAAAGTTCAACTCAGAAACTATACAGACAGAGGCTCTGACGAAAAACTCGGCACATTCGATCCCAAAGAAACCCTTACTCCCGCATCCCTGATTGATATTCTCCATCGCCTCCTGTGGCTAGCCGAACATAAACCCGCAAAGATTAGCGATTACATTGCGATCGCCCAACCCGATAGTAGCCAACTCAGACTCGTCGCCCAAGCCCTATCCGGTCGCGCCCTCACCCCCAACGCAGGCGAAGAAATGACAGCACAACGTACCCCAGAACAACAGGCGATCGATACCCTGCTGGCTTCATGGAAACGCACAATTGAAGAAAACCTATTTACCCAGAAAAAATAAAACTCCACCACAGAGCAACACCATGACTAACATTGAAGCCATCGTTCTCCAAGAACTACGCCAATTACCTCCAATCCAACAAAATGAAGTTTTAGATTTCGTGCAATTCCTCCGCCATAAAACCAAAGCATCGCCTAAAAAAGATGTGCGCGGACTCTGGGCAGATCTAAATATTCAAATCACAGAAGAAGACATTGCCGAGGCTCGTCAAGAAATGTGGGGAAACTTAGGGGAGGAAATCATTTAAGCCATGTCCTCAGTCATTGCTGATACCCATACCATCATTTGGTATCTCTCTAACAACGAAAAGCTTTCCGCCACCGCTGGGACAGCCCTATCAGCCTCCATTGCTCAGGGTGACAACATTTTTGTTTCTGCCATTTCTCTGATCGAAATTACCTACCTCATTGAAAAAGGAAGATTAGCAAATGAAGCAATCACAAGTTTAAAAGCTGCAATTCAAGATCCTGCCATCGGCATTGAACTAATTCCTATTGATATTGAGATAGCTACGGCGATCGCCCAAATTGATCGAGATACCGTCTCCGATATGCCAGACCGAATCATTGCCGCCACAGCCCTAACCCTTGATTTACCCCTCGTGACCCGCGATGGAAAAATCCAAAAAGCCTTAAATATCAAAACTATTTGGTAAATTCTCCACTCAAATCTATGAGCTTACCGACCCTAGAAACCAAACAAGCAATTATCCAGCGTATCCAACAAGCCCATGCCCAACGGCAGACCTTCTTGGCACAGATGCGCGATCGCCAAAAACAAGCCCTAGAAATCGCCCAACAAATCAGCGATCGCCTAAAAACAGAATTTGGCGTACAAAAAGTCATTCTCTTTGGGTCATTACTCAATCCCGAACATATGGATTTCGAGTCAGACATTGACCTTGCCGTTTGGGGTTTACCCGCACAATCCCTCTATCGAGCCGGAGCCACCATGGAAGAAGGTCATAATTTCCCCGTGGATCTTGTCCCCATCGAACAAGCCAAACCCCATATTCAAGAGGCGATCGCCAAGGGGGTTGAACTATGACCAAACTTGCAGAACGGCTCAATTATGAACTGGAGGCAATGACCCAAATCATTGAACAAACCCAGCAATTTTTGACACAATCTAAACAAGAACAAAACCCCATCTACCAAAATGCCCTAACCAGCGCCATTGCCTTTAATCTCCATAGTTTCTATACCGGAGTCGAACGAATCTTTGAGGCGATCGCCAAACAGATCGACCAATATCAACCCAGTGGCTCCAATTGGCATAAACAACTACTCAATCAAATGCTGACGGAAGTTCCCGATATTCGACCAGCCATTATTTCTGAAAATACCTATGAAACATTAGATGAATTGAGGCGATTTCGCCATGTTGTCAGAAAAATCTATGCCTACGATTTAGATCAAGAACTGATTTTGTCCCTTGCCGAAAAAAGTATAAATGTATTTTCTCCTTTCAAACAAGACATTCATTCCTTTGCCCTAACCCTAACCCCCAAACCCTAATCCCTATGACCGCTTACCAACTCAAACCCTGGACACAAGTTGTTACCCCCCACGCAGATATCACCTCTGGCAATATCGATAATGCAATCTTCGCCGCCAGCCTGAGCCAAGTGGTCAGAAAAGATCCCAACTGCCCAGAAGTCTATCGCGATGCCCGCAAATTCTTTGAAGCAACCTATCTCACCAAAGAACTACGCAATCTCCTCAACGATGTCCTCAAAGGTTTAAATGGTCAGCCCACCGATAAAGTTATCCAACTCAGAACCCCATTTGGTGGCGGTAAAACCCACTCCCTTGTAAGCCTTTATCACCTCACCCAAAATCGCCCAGACCTCAGCGATCTCCCCGAAATCAATAAATTACCCAATCCCAGTAGCGTGAAAGTCGCCGCATTTATCGGCTTGGATATGGGCGCACAATCCGGCATCGAACTAGAAAATGGTCAAAAAATACTAACCCCTTGGGGTTATCTCGCATGGCAAATTGGTGGGGCGATCGCCTTTAACCTAATCGCCGAAGAAGACAGTAAGCGCATTGCTCCCGGTAACGATACCCTCCGCAAGATTATTGGCGACGAACCGACCCTAATTCTGCTCGATGAATTTCTGGTTTATGTTGAGAATGCCATGGGTGTGACCGTTGGAGATTCTACCTTTGGTCGTCAAGTTCTCACCTTCATTCAACGCCTAACCGAAGTAGTAAGAGAACTCCCCAAAACCGTGATGGTGTATTCCCTCCAAGCTAGCGTTCAGGAAGCATTGGGTGATGAAGGTTTACTAAATGTGCTGGATAAACTCGTTTCCCGCATTGATGCCAAAAAAGAACCCGTCTCCGGCGATGAAGTGATGAAGGTGGTGCAACGTCGTCTATTTGCAGATATCGGCGATCCGGAAGTGATCAAAGAAGTCGCCCGACAACAAGCCGATCTTTACCGCAAGTTTTATAACACCTATGCCGACGGCGATCGCGCCCAACAAGAAATCGAACAACAAGCCCAAATCTTGGCAGAACGGATCGAAAGTAGTTATCCCTTCCATCCAGACCTCCTCGATCTGATGTACCTCCGGTGGGGTAGTCTGCCCAGTTATCAAAGAACCAGAGGCGCCTTACAATTTCTTGCCCGTACTGTGAGTCATCTGTGGCAACAACATGATCCACTTTGGCTAATCCATCCCGGTAGTATTCCCCTCGAAGACATCAACACCAAACAAGCCTTTTTTAGCCAAGTTGGTCAGCGTGATGCCTATGACTCCGTTATTTCTGCCGATATCACCGGACGTAAAGCCAAAGTCAATATCATCAACAACCGACTCGCCAATGATGTTCCGGCGATCGCCAACCTAAAAATCGGCACAAGACTAGCATCCGCAATTTTGCTGTATTCCTTTGGTGCAAAAAGTGGCGAAGATCGAGGCGTAATGGAACAAGAGATCGTTGCATCTTGCCTAACAGGAAACCTAGATCGAACGATTCTGACTGCGGCATTAAGTGACCTACGGGATGAACTGTTATACCTGCATTACATTGGCAAACGTTATCGTTTTGAAACCAAACCAAACCTCAATAAACTGATCGCCGACGAAGAATCCAAAATCAGCACAGACGAAGGATTACTGCAAATTCGCCAACAGCTTGAAGCTAACCTGAAGGGAGGACGGGGAGAAATTGTCCTATGGGCAAAGGATTCCAGCAGCATCCCCGATAACCTCAATAAATTTATCGCCATTTATCTCGATGCCCATTGGTCAGAAAAAAGTACAGAAACATTGCATGAAGATGTAATGCACTGGCTAGAGTACCGAGGCAACAGCAAACGCACCCACAAAAATTGTCTTGCCTTCGTCGTACCCAATCGTCAGCAAATGGATAAAGCCCGGAGTAATGCCCGAACCTATGCGGCGATCATCTCTTTGTTAGAGCAGAAAAATAAATATAAATTCAGTGCAGAAGACATTAGCGAACTAAAGGAAAAAGGAAACAATTCTAAACAGGGTCTGAAAGGATCAGTCGATAAACTCTATGAAAAAATTTTACTACCTATTCCTGATAGGGAGAGTGATAATCCCACTACTTTAAAAAATATAGATTTACTATCTCAAGTTAATACATCAAGTAATCTACAAGAACGAGTTCTCGATGCCCTACGTAATGATGTTTTCGAGAATTTAACAGTTAATAAACTTGTGCGATTATCAGGTATTTCTCCCGAAAGACCTTACATTCAAGTTTCTGCCCTAATCCAAGCATTCTTCCAATATCCAGACTATCCTAAGCTTTTAGACCAACATCCTGTAAAACGAGCTATTCAGGTGGCGATCGCCAGAGGAGACTTCGGCTATGTACCAAATCTAACGATTACAGATAATAGCCAACCTATTATCGAAAATCCCCAATCTATCAGTATCAATATCGAGATTCCTAATGATGAATTTGATACTCAAGGATATTTATTAGAGAAAGATTTAGTCACAGAAACTCTCGCTCAATATCAAGCGAAACAAAACCAGACTATAGACACATCTCCAGAAGAAGAAGAAAAACCAGTCCAAGTCACAATTACTTATCCCGACAGTACAAAAAAAACGGATTCAATGTCTAGTACGAAAGGAAATTATGATACGGAAAAACCATCAGGAAGTAGTATTGAACGAAATATTTTAGTAGACATAAAAGAAGGTAAACAACCTGCAAAACATTATCGCTTAAACGCAAAATTAGATGCCGCTCAGTTATTCCAACTCGTCACTATTCTACAAAACTTAAGTGACCAATCTTCTCAAGTTAGCGTCAATCTCACTGTTGATGCCCATGCAAAAGATGCGTTTGATTTACAGTGGCTGCGGAATGCCATAGAGGAACCAATTGATGAAGCAGACATTCAAGCAACAACATCTATTGACTGAAGTGGCGATCGCCCCATCATCCCAAACCTTCCAAAAATAATTTGGCGACTTTATCCGAATCTTGAATGCCTTTTTCCCTTATAGATTGAAGCGTTCAATGTTCTGTATGTCGCACACAATTCACCTCAAACCTACTCGTCTGGTTGAAACCCTCAGCGTTCCTCTCAGTCTGGTGTTCCTGAGATTGGGACAACCGCTCTGGGCAATGGTTCCCCTCAGCATCTTTGCCATTTTGTCTATTCCCAATGGTTTACGGGCGTTTCAGCGGTTAAACTCTCGGTCTAAATTTCTTGCTGCTCTGACTGCCTTAGCAATGCTGGGATTATTCACCAGTTCCCCGGTGATGGCAATCGAATACTCGTTTCTATTGCAAGCCACCCAAACGGCAATGGAAACCTGTATCTTCAGTCAAATTGCCGGACTGTCGGTACTTTCAGGGCTGATTTTCACCGCCATTCGGGGCAGTGTTGTCCTCGGTCTAGCGTTCGTTGCTTTTGAGGCTTGGCAGGAAAAACGGAAACAGCAGGATTCCTCGGAGCAAATCAAAACTATCGTTTATGCGATTGTCTCCATCGTGGTGGTCGGGGCAATTGAACCGCTCATCATGGGCAGTGGTTGCGGGGGTTAAGGCATCATGTCTGTCAAAAATACCAAGGTTAATAAGTCCTTTCGTCGCCGCGCTAATTTTTTCATCTTCAGCCCGGAACACATTATCCCGTTTGGGTTATCGCTATTTTTTGGGTTTATCGTCGTCGGGGTCTGGTTCCAAGCGGGTTTTATCTGGGTCATGGTCTATACCTGCGCTCCGTTCATCACTTGGCTGATTATTGCGGGTAAATCTCCGGCAAGAACTGCGGCGAAATATCACCATCCTCCCCGTTGGCGGCGTGGTCGGGGTCGTCATGGAGTTTGGTTGAAACGCAATCCGGCACCCGCAATTAGTCAACAGGTTTCTATTCAGGAGAGGTCATAATTATGGGTTTAGCAACAGCAATCCAAGCCTTACGGGGTGAAGTTCCCACGGATTATTTGCCTGCGATTGAGAATTTTTTGGATCTCGCCAATATCGTTTGTCTGCGGAAAGGGGGTCACGATATTTGGGCGATCGCCAACAGCCAAGGCGATTTAACGCAGTTTTCCTTTAGTGCCAGTTATCAATGCATCCATGCCAACGAAGCCCATGAACCTTCGATGGCGGGTTTGTTGTCGGTGCTGAAAGGTTTGTCCGAGCATGAAAAACTCACCTTTTCTACGCAGGTAAATTCCCATTTTGAGAGTCAAGGGGTTTCAGAATTACCGAATCCAGCGGCACAATTACTCTGGCTAAACAAAGAAAGCACAAGCCGTAATCTCGCCCACAGTAAGCAACGCAAACAGATTGCCTATCGCATTGATAGCACTTTCACCGTGGATGGGACGGCGGTTGACTCGGATAATGGGGTCGAAAAGTTTTTCTCGAAAGTAATTCGCCGTTGGGAATCTCTCTTTACTGATACGGAGTACGAACGGGAATATGCTGCTCTTTTGACTCTCTTTAATTCTGCTTACCGTGCAGGGATTGAGTTTGAGAAAACCCTCTATGCCACGCTAAAACTGGATCAGGCACAACTCTATGACGGCGATCGCCTCTGGCATTTACTCAATCAGGCGATCGGTGGCAATTCAGCTTTGCCCTACTATTTATTTGTCGATCTCGATCATCCCCATCCCGAAATTCAGGAATTCAATCGAACGGGTGAAAGTCTGACGGGACAACCGTTAGCGTTATTGTCGCAGCTCTTTACCGACGAGAATTTTCCACGGGCACATCAGGAACATCTCTGGCTTCCGGCACGGCAACAGTACTGCGCGATTTTAGGTTTGGAAGATTTACCCGACGAGTTCGCTTCACCGGAACATAAATACCGCTGGCTCTGGGATTGCTTGATTGCACTGGAGCTCAGCGATTATGACCTGATCACTCAGTACAGTTATGCCTCGGTGGATGGGGTGCGTAAATCCCTGCAAAATTACACCAAGCAGCAGCTCCGTACCTCCAGCAAAAACGGGCAGGCAGACCAAACGGCGGTGGTCACATCCGAGGAAGCGATGGAGGCGCAACG
Source organism: [Limnothrix rosea] IAM M-220 (assembly GCF_001904615.1). Taxonomy (NCBI): domain Bacteria; kingdom Bacillati; phylum Cyanobacteriota; class Cyanophyceae; order Chroococcales; family Geminocystaceae; genus Picosynechococcus; species [Limnothrix rosea] IAM M-220. The sequence goes on along the minus strand of NZ_CM007612.1, from coordinate 56,043 downwards.
ACTGATTCAGCAAGGGGATTATCCGGTTTATGTCGGTGTGGCAATTCTCGTTTATGCCCCTGATTTGGACATTCTCCGCGACAAACTCACCCTGATTCGTAAAGGTTTCAATCGTCCCACTCGCCTGTTTCAGGAACGCGATTATGTCTGGCGGATTTGGCTGCAAACGTTACCGACCAAGCTGGAATTATTATGGCGTTGTGCGGGTTTTGTGACAGGCGATTATCGACTCTCCATCAATGCTTCAGCGGCGTTAGGCTTGGTGAATTTGACGGGCATTGTGAATCAGGCGGAAACAGGCACGGAATTTATCAGCATTCAGGGGGGCGTACCCTTTCGCGTCAGTTTGGAGGATGAATTTGGTAGTCCGCGCCACGGGGTTGTTTACGGTAGAACGGCTTCGGGAAAGTCGGTTTTGGTGGGCGATATGCTCGTGGAGGCGGCGTTTACGGGGGCGCAAATTACCTCGATGGATTTAGTCGTACCGTCTGAAACCGAGGCAGATGATGCGGCGCAAAAAACTTCATCGACCTATTCTGCGCTGATTAAATTTCTCGGTGGCACTGAATTTGACCCTTCCCGTGAGGCTTCCAATATTTTGGAATTGCCGGATTTATCGCACTTTTCGCCCCAGAAACAATTGGAACGACGGGATGCGTTTGTGGAATCCATCGAGGCAATGATGCAAGCCTTGGTGCTGGATGGGGTGACGGATTCGGGTTTAGCCACGCAGGTTGAGTTTATTCTGACGACGGCGATCGCCCGTTTTTACCGTGACCCAGCCATTCTCGAACGCATTAACACGGCTCAGAAAAATGGGATTAATTCTGCTGCATGGCAAGCCTATCCGACCCTTCAGGATTTCTACGAACGGGTCGATTATTCGCTGGTGCAGAATGACGATGAGGGGCAACGACAGGCGGTAAATTTCATCCGTTCCGCCCTGATGAGTTGGATTGAAGGCGCAATGGGCAAGCAAATTGCCCAACCCTCCAGCGTTGATTTTTTCCACACGCCCTACCTGCAATTTTCCTGTCTCAAACCTAGTTCGGAGAAAAAGGCAAGGGTGTTAGGGTTGATGATTTGCAATATTGCCCAACGTCGCGCCCTGCAATGTTCCCGCTCCATTTTCTACATTGATGAGGCTTCCATCTGGCTCGAATATGCGGGTCTGGCGAAATACGTCGGCGTACAAATGGCAACGGCGCGAAAGTCTGGTTTAACGGTCATTTTAACCACCCAAGATCCGGTGATTATCGAAACTAATGCCGCTAGTGCCAAGATGCGGACGAATTTATCGTTACGCATTACGGGACGAATTAATGGGGACGACATCGACAATTACCAACGCATCCATCGCACACCGGAAGCGATTATCAGCGAAAACGTCGCCAGCACCTTCAAAGCTGATCGCCGTCGTGGTACTTCCCAATGGCTAGTCGATGGCGATCGCCGCTATACCCACGGGCGTTATTTTGCCAGTCCGATTCTCGTCGGTTTATTAGCCAACAACAAAGAACAAGTCATTGCCCGCGATCGCTTCTTTGAGCAGTATCCCAATCCCCTCGAAGCCGCCGCACGGTGGGGCGCACATTTCCAAATCTGTATGCAACAAGGCAAAAAATTAGAGGATTTTTAACCATGAAAAACCGCACTAAAAAACTACTTATCATCATGCCCATCGCCACAGGCATCGTCTTGATTTCCACTGCCAAAAGTGAAGCTTCCGTCCTCAACATTCTGAAAAACGCTTGGAATCAGACTTCCCAAATGGTCTCATCCACCTTTGAGACCTATGTGGGAAGCTATGTTGAAGATTTTCTTCAGGTTTATGTCCCCCAAGGCATTGAAGCGATTACAGGTGTGTTAGGACTGCCAGATCCCAGTGGAATTTTCGCCGACATTCGTGAGGATGCTGCTCTCAATCAAACCGACATCAACGACATTTCGGAAGGGATTTTAAGACAAGCAGAGGTTGCCGCTGGTACTTCCAGCACCCTTGGGGAAATTGTCTTTTCAGCGGAGGGTCAGAAAAGTACCGAAAAATTGGCTGAAACTTCCACGCAAATTTCCACAACATCGGGTGAACTCGCTGAACAATGCCAAGGCTTAAAAATTACGCAGGAAGTGATGAAATGTATGACGCTCCAGATGGCGAATGAATCACAATTGTCCCGCATTCAAATTAATCAAAATCAGCAAATTCTCCAACAGCTTGCTGCGAATAATATCACCCAAGCCAATGTCGCTAAAACCATGACCCGTGCAGAACGAACCAAGCAAGCGGAAAAAGATCGCGCTGCCAATCAAATTTTGCAGGAGGTGCAGTTTAATAACGCACTTGTTGACGACCTATAGAACCAAGCTTTTTACAGGTTGATTAGACTTCTCAGATCGAGAGGTCTTTTTTTATGTTGGACTAGCGGGGCATTTAAACAGAAAGTTACGGTTTGGAATTAAGAGTACCTGAAGGCACAACAAAACTTGTAAAAATCGTACTCGAATAAGATCTCAAGCTACTCTTAAGGCGTATTATCGTAAGCTATCTGAAATCGCTGAAAGTATTGATATATATAGTTTTGATTGGAATTAAGGAGTAAATTATCATAAGCTACGGGCTATTTCGTCTATCTTAAAGCTATTATAGAGCCTGAAATCCTTATGTGACAAGCTTTTTCAGCGAAACCGTAGCTTTCTGTTCAAATGCCCCCGCTAGTCGTACATGGGGTTTTTTGCATATCCCCCCGAAAAGGTATATTCCAGAAAAAAGGCTCACTCATCTGAGGGGATTGGAAGCTGCATCAATTGTTGAAGAATCGCTTCTATATCAATGCTTTCAGGCTTCCTATTGAACTCATAGCGACCATAAAAATTGACATGCTGCCAGGCTACAAGTGAAACCAGACTGAGCTGAGCAATCCTGGTTGAGTCACCGAGGAGCTCGCGATGGTTCAAGAGACGAGAAAGAATAAAGGCGTTGTAGTAAATCACGCAGTTGGTCAACAGGCGAGCGCAATCACCCCATATTTGCTGCTCATATTCAGTTTTAAAGCGGAGCTTGCCGAAATTAGCATAGGAGACAGCCCTACGTAATTGATGGTAGCTTTCACCACGATTCAATGCCCGTTGAACATGCTGGCGCAGAGGGACTGAATCAATATAGTCTAGGAAATATAGACTTTTGATGATGTTGTCATACTCCCATAAAGCCTGGCGCGTCTTATTTCTGCGAGCATAGGTACTCAACTTGCTGACAATGATGCTTTGGGTCGTAGTCTTGAGAGCCAAGGAAACCATAATCCGTTGAATATTGTCCCACTCATCCACAACAAGCTGGGGCTTAAGCTTGCGGATTGGCTTGAGTAGAAGGTCTCCATACTGACTGGGGTGCTGAAACCCATAAAGAGCATTGTTGATCTTGCTATGAATGTTGCGATAACGGGGAGCGAATTGATAATTGAATAGGTGCAAGATGGCAAAATTCACTTGATTAGTGCCATGGGTATCCGTGGAATGGATAGTGGGTTGAACCTCCGTCGTGTTATTGAAAAGGAGGTCAAACACATAATGGCTCTCATGCTCATTCGCGCCGATGATCTTGGCATTGATCGGTACATGGTTGGCAACCAAGGTGTAAGAGACAATCCCCTTCTTCAGACCAAAATACTTTGGGGAATGACGGGCATTAATCGTCTGAATCTGGCTGTCAAACTTCTGTCCATCACTACTGGAGTGAAGAGCACCATCGATATTATAGTGCTGAAAAATGGGGAGGTCAGCAATGGCATTACTGACAATATCATTGGCCTTTCTCAGGGTTTCTGGACGAAGGAAATTATCCGATGCATTGCTCAAAACATGGTAGCCAATATCTGAAGTATCCCCCATACGGCCTAACCCCATATTGGTGCCCCAGGCGATTAAACAAGCAGTGGACACAGATTCATCCAACTTTTGCTTCCCATAGCGAGCCAAGCGATGTTCAAAGGCTTCCGCATAATGACAGTGCTGGTTGACGAAGTGTAAGACACTACTAAGATCTACCTGCTTAAGCGTACTGAAGAGGGGATGATTAACCGACTCTGGCAGACTTGGTGAGCGTAATGTCCACTCGGGAGAAGAGCCTAACTTTTTGATCTCAAAATGGGGGTTCTCGCCACTACTCAGCCGTTGATTGACCTCAGCTAAGCAAGATTCTAGTTTTTCCTCAAGCTCTGCTAAATGCGCTTGGATAGGTTGTTTGAGAAGCGGGAGTTCTGTTGCAGCAATCCACCCATCTTTTGCTTGCCACTGCTCCCTACTAATCAGGTCATCCTCAAAGCTGCGGAAACGGACACTGTCATGACAGAAAATATCGCCAGATTCTAAGCCATTACGCAACAAGCGATAAACCAAAAATTCATAGCGATCTCGCAGCAGGTTAGCCCTCTCTGCCTCTGAAGTGTAGAGATATGGTTTGCTAGATTCTGGGATGCACTGCGTTGGAAAGGACTCTTCAGAATAATGGCTTAAAGGACGCCCCTTTAGAGCAGCCGCTTTCAAGAATTGAATCGCCTCAAGGATCGGTACTTGACTAGAGGTACTGGCCAGCTCGACAGTTTGCAATATTGGCCGCAGATTACACTTGAATTTGTGGGCGAGGCTATCCACATACTCCCACTGAAAAGCGATCTCATCAAAGCTGGCCTCAGTGGCAATATGCTCGGCGATAAAGGCCAATTTCTGCCGTTCCAAGATCTCAAAAGCTTGTGCTCTCACATCCTCAAAGGTAGTGCTTGCAGCAATAGTCTCATCAACGAATAGCTTTAAAACTCGACCAGCTTTTCGCAGATCCTGGTTATTCTCAATTTGCTGCTCATATACTTGCTGTTTGGCTGCCGTCTTGCTGTCTTCAACATAGCGCTTGAGCTTGTATATATAGCTATTGATGAGATTGTCATGGGCTCGCTGGTAGCGATGATACACAAAGCATAGTAAATACATATGAACCATGCCTTCGGCCAGTTGTTTGAGACGGTAGACAGAGTAGTAAGTCACCAGTGAGGCATAATACTTGATGCTTTCTTCGGAGATCGCCAACTCAGGTAATATCGTTTTGGCGCGATGATAGAGGAGTTGGATTTTCCCACTCCGACTAATTTCCCGCTTCACCTCAGTGAGACCAAAATCCTTGGGCTCTCGCTTCAGTTGGGTGATCTCATATAACCCAGCTTCATTCTCCATCAAGCGATTTAAAGCTTTGATATCATCCTCATCTAGATGCGTTTGAGTGATCGCCATCAAACGATTTTGTTCATAGGTGAGGGCTTGACCGACAACATCTTGCATATAGCTATAGCCAGGCGCAACAATATGCTGCTCTTCCAGGAGGTACATTAGCTCACGAAAAATATAGAAGGGTTTTCCACAAACTCTGACAGCCTGTTGGGCCTTATTTTTCAGCAAGATGCGTTCTTCCTCTCCACAAAGGCGATAGTTGCATAGCTCCAGAATCAGACGCTGCTGTTTGAGTCTTGTGACTTTGGTAGGTTCGAATTCAGCCAGTGTGAATTCCGGGAAATAGCGTTCCTGGATATGCTTAGCATCCAAGGCGATATCTGAAAATTTGAAGACGAAAAAGAGGTGGCGAGCTTTGAAATATCCCAGTTGTAGAATGCCGTATATTCGAGATTTAAGGCTATGTAATTGCTCAATTGCTGCTTGTTCTAGCGGCGATAGCTCGAAGTATTTCCCCTGCTCTTTAGCAGTAAAATGGGGCAGTCCATATAGCTTATCAATCTCATCATTGCCTAAGATTTGCAGACGTTTTGCGTGGGGAGCGATTATCTGCGCTGACATAAATTTATGGTTGTCGCCCAAGGCACTTTTTTCGTTTATCATAATCTCAGAAGGTGTACCTTCTGAGACCTACGGTTTTTATAATCTCATTTCATGTCTCAATATAAAAATCTCGGAAGGTTTTAGGCTTTTTGATAACTGTAGAGGCGACTGATGGCCATTATTGGTTATGCCAGGGTCAGTTCTGTTGGGCAAAGTCTTGATGTTCAACTTGAGAAGTTAAGTCATTGCGATAAGCTCTTCCAGGAAAAGCACAGCGGCTCTTCCAGCAAGCGAGTCCGCTTACAGGCTTGTCTTGAATATGTGCGCGAAGGGGATACTTTGGTGGTGACCCGCCTAGACCGTTTAGCTCGTTCCACATTGCACCTCTGTCAGATCGCTGAACAGTTGGAAGAAAAGCAGGTTGCTCTCCAGGTTCTTGACCAAAATATTCACACGGGTGATGCGACTGGAAGGCTCTTGTTCAATATGTTGGCTGCCATCGCTCAGTTTAAGACGGAAATCCGTGCAGAGCGCCAAATGGATGGCATTCGCAATGCTAAGGCTCGTGGTGTTCAGTTGGGTCGGCAAAAGCGCTTAACTGACCAAGAATGTTTAGAGCTGCGGCTCAAACGGCAGCAAGGTGTTCTCGTGAAGACTCTCATGGAGGAGTATAAACTCTCGAAAGCCAGTATATATCGCTATCTCAAGGGTACTCAGGTTGCTCAGGCAGCAGACTGATATTGAGCCTTCTTTTTCTGGAATATACCTTTTCGGGGGGATATGCAAAAAACCCCTACATCTAATTATGCAAACGTACACGCCGTAACAACATGGCATTAATTGAAACAACGACCGTCGAAATGCTCATCAGGACTGCACCCACTGCCGGCGATAAGATAACGCCGAACGGTGCTGCAATTCCTGCCGCTAAGGGAATGCCAATGATGTTGTATCCAGTCGCCCAAAATAAGTTTTGAATCATTTTGTTATAGGTGGCTTTTGCCAGTTTCAGCCCATAGGTGGCATCCAGTGGATCGCTTTTAACTAACACTAAATCAGCCGACTCAATCGCCACATTGGTTCCAGCGCCGATCGCCAGTCCTAAATCTGCTTCAGTTAAGGCAGGTGCATCATTAATTCCATCACCCACAAAAGCAGTCGGCTGTTCAGCTTTGAGCTGACGAATCAACGTAGCTTTATCCTCTGGTAAAACACGAGCATAGTAGCGATCAATATGCAAATCCTCAGCAACGGTCTTTGCAACCGCTTCTGCATCGCCTGTAATCATCACCACCTGCACACCCATTTCCTGTAATTTTTTCACTGCTTCTCGTGCCGATTCGCGCACTTGATCGGCTAATCCAAAGACAGCAAGGACTTGCTGATTATCCATCAGGGCGATCGCGCTTTCCCCACGAGATTCACTTTCTTGCAACCCTTTTTTCAGGGCTGGAGGAAACTTTAATTTCAACTCCTCAACCCATTCTGGTCTGCCAACCCGATAGTGTTGATTATTAACTACACCTTCAACGCCTTGACCTGCTTCAGCTTTGAAATCAGTCGCTTGATCAAGCTGGCGATCGCGTTTCTGTGCTTCTTGAACGATCGCCTGTCCGAGGGGATGTTCTGATAGGGATTCTAAAGAGGCCGCAATCACTAAGGCTGGTAACTCATCAATACCGTCAACATAAATTTCCTGTACGCCGAACTGTCCTTTGGTCAAAGTTCCTGTTTTATCAAAAGCGATGGTTTTAATGCCTCGTGCTCGTTCAAACGCATCGCGGTTTCGTACCAAAATTCCATTTTTCGCAGCCATTGACGTGGCGTTAATAATGACTAAGGGAATCGCTAAACCCAACGCATGAGGACAGGTAATGACTAACACCGTCACCGCCCGATTAATGGCAAACGTTAAACCTCCTGTTCCCACCGATAGCCAAACAATGAACGTCAGCGTAGAAACGGCGATCGCCGTATAAGTTAGCCAACCAGCTAGTTGATCGGCTAGGTTTTGATATTGACTTTTAGATGCCTGCGCTTCCTTAACCAGTCGCATAATCTGGCTCAGAGTTGTCTGATCTCCAATGCGAGTGACTTTAATTGTCAAAGCGCCTTCTCCATTCACTGCTCCGGCGACAACTTCATCACTGGCTTTTTTGACCACCGGGCGCGACTCTCCAGTTAGAAACGCTTCGTTAACACTGGAGTTACCGTCGATAACTTCACCATCAATGGGGATTTGTTCACCCGGACGAATGAGAATCTGATCAGCTTCAACTAATGCGCTGACAGGTACATCTTCGATCTGCCCATTGACCTGTTTGTGAGCTACAGACGGCACTAGATTTGCGAGATGCTCTAAAGCACGGCTGGCTCCTTGCACCGAAGCCATTTCAATCCAGTGACCGAGCAACATGATATCGACTAGGGTTGCCAGTTCCCAGTAAAAGGAATTTCCTTCTAATCCCAGAGACACTGCCACGCTGTAGACAAACGCTACGGTGATGGCAAGGGCAACCAGCGTCATCATGCCGATTTTGCTGCGGATTTCGTGGTAAGCCCCTTTCAGAAAAACCAAACCGCCATAGAAATAAATAACGGTGGAGAGAATAGGCGTTGCCCAATTTGAAGCAGGAAACTGGATCGCCTGATAATTAAACCACTCCTGAAACGATGGCGCGAAATAGAGAACAGGTAGCGTGAGTGCTAGGCAAATAAAGAAACGCCGTTTGAACATAGCGGGGCTGTGCCCTGCATGTTTATCATGTCCTGCATGGTGCTGATGATTGGATGCCTGATGATCTGTCATATTTTTCACCGTTGTATCTTTATTTCTTGATTTTTCTATTAGTTTTAAACCACATTACTATCCCAGTAAAAGTCAAAAATAAAACACCAAAAGCATTTAGAAAAGGATAAATGATTTCGAGATTAATGACACCAAACTTTCCTCTATGTAATTCTAATAGCCATAAAAAATCACTACTTTTGCCAGTCAACATTGATACTTGGAATAAAGATCCTGTAATTGCTGTCAAGAATATTGGAAAAAGCATAATCGGAGCCAGCTTATAATGCAGTTGACGAAAGATTAGCTTGTTGTTCAACATAATTTTTTAGACCTTACGAAACATTTTTTGCTTTAGAATGGACAACAAAAATGGACTAATTAAGAGTAGAACAAAAACAACTTCACCCAGTCCATAATTCATCAATCCCATATTGTTGGATATAGGTGCATCAGAATCCTCAACTGTTTCAATATGAGTTTTTGTTTCTGTCAGATGCTCGCCAGATTCTGCATCAGTTGTCCCTTCTTTTTCATCAGCTTCATTCTCCATTTCCATAGGCAATGATTCTTTCTCATCAGAAATATGATCAACATGCGCAATAAGCATTGAGTCTCCTGAATAATCAAAAATTGTGTCAATAAAATGTTTTAAGAAAATATTGAATCAGCTCTATTCATGATTCATCGGCATCTCATGTTCCGTAGGCATCGAATGATTCATCGGCATCTCATGTTCCGTAGGCATCGAATGATTCATCGGCATCTCATGTTCCGTAGGCATCGAATGATTCATCGGCATCTCATGTTCCGTAGGCATCGAATGATTCATCGGCATCTCATGTTCCGTAGGCATCGAATGATTCATCGGCATCTCATGTTCCGTAGGCATCGAATGATCTGAAGCAAGGCTGACAGTCTGAGTACTCAAGATTAGAACAGTTGCACTGATTGTAAGTTTTTTTAGATTTTTTAGAAAATTAATATTCATACTGCTTGTTTGGTGACTCTTTATAATGAGGTTTTATCTAATGTGATAGACAGGGTTGAAAACTATTTTTGTCTTATTCAACTATGTTTTCTAAATATGAACTACTGATGAAATATTGAATAGAATCAATATTTTTTTTAATAATCAAAATTTAAAACAGTAGTTTTACGCCTCCAACTACTGAAAAATCACTCACTTCTTTTCCCTCAGAGCGTGCTAAATCTGCTGTCTCAAACAATTTAGTACCCCAAGTTATACCTACGTAGGGAGCAAAGTTACGGTTGATTTCATAACGCAATCGTAAGCCAAGTTCGATATCATTAATGCCCGAACCAACGCCAAATTCTTCTACTTTCTGGGCAGCAATATTCATCTCTATTTCTGGTTGAAGGCTTAGTTTCTGGGTAATCAACAATTGTTGTTCGGCACTCAATCTAGCGGAAACATCTCCTTCGTCACTAAGAAATAATGCTGCATCAACTTCAAATAAGTAGGGACTCAATCCTTGCACGCCTACTACGGCAAATGCTCGACCAGCATTTTCAGCCTCGCCATATTCTTGGTCGTATCTTAAGCCTGCTTGGAAATCCCAAAAGGGAGCGATTAATTTACCGTATAGTAGTTGAATTTCTGCTTCTCCAGCTCCTGTATCTAAGCCAACATCTCCTTCTGTTTTTAGCCAAATTCGCTGGTAATCTCCTCCTTTCCAACCGATAACATCCCAATTAAAACTGTCTTCTCCATCGTTAACTCGATATTCTAGTTGGTCAAAAATGAGTACAGAAAAAGATTGGCTGTCATTGATCGGTTCTCCCCATTCGTCTGGAATTTCTTCTATTACATAATCAATGTCTTGGTTGCTCTCGCTAGAAGAGTTGTTATTGTTCTCTTCTGTCATCAGCATATTGTGATCTTGATATTGGGCGATCGCCGGATTAGTTTCCCATACACCGAAACCACCCACCATGAAAATCGATACCCAAAATAACGGACTTTGCTTAAATGTCATATTTTTATCGATAAAGATGATTTTGCTCTACTGCCTGTTTTGCTGGAAGCTTTCTTTCGCTGTCATCCCTAGAAAAATGAGTGAAAAGAAAACTTCCGAAGAATTTGCCTAAGCTCGATTAACTACGGCAACCGTACGGAACATCCCCACTTTCATGTGATACAAAAGATGGCAATGAAAAGCCCAATTACCCGGAGCATCTACATCAACTTCCGTAGAACATTTTTCAGCTGGTTTAACGATCAAAGTATGCTTACGTGGTTTGTACGCACCAGCCCCATTGTCCAATTCCATCCACATGCCATGGAGATGTATTGGGTGTTCCATCATCGTGTCATTAACAAAAGTCAGCTTTAATCGTTCGCCGTTATAAAAGATTAGGTTCTTTTCTTCAGAATATTTCTTGCCATCAAACGACCACATATATCGCTCCATATTGCCCGTCAAATGTAGCTCTAGCTCACGATCAGGAGTACGTTGTTTACCCCAAGGCGCTAGGCTTCTTAAATCTGTATAAACCAAAACTTTGGTTCCTGTATTTTCTAGGCCAATCCCCGGCTCGTTTAAGCGATTTTTAACCATCATCGGTACACCAGAATTACCGATGCCATGATCATCCATCCCGTGAGGTACTGGGGTATTGTCGATCATATTGGAATGATCCATTCCGGACATATTGGAATGATCCATTCCGGACATACTGGAATGATCCATTCCGGACATACTGGAATGATCCATTCCCATATCCGCCATGGTGCGCAATGGTCGCTCTCGTTGAGGAGGTATAGCTGCTGTTAAACCAGCTTGAACGGCTAAAGTGCCCCTTGCAAAACCGCTGCGATCCATGGTCTCCGCAAAAATGGTATAGGCTTGGCGATCATCTGGTTCCACAATCACATCATAGGTTTCGGCTGTGCCAATACGAAATTCATCTACAGTCACAGGAGCAACATTTTGCCCATCTGCCTGCACAACAGTCATTTTCAATCCGGGAATTCTGACATCAAAGAAAGTCATCGCCGAAGCATTTACAAACCGCAAGCGAACTTTTTCTCCGGGCTTGAATAATGCTGTCCAGTTATCATCGGGAGCTGTGCCGTTCATAAGATAAGTGTAAGTTGCCCCTGTCACATCTGCGATGTCAGTAGGATCCATTCGCATCCTGCGCCACTCTTTATCTTCTCCGAGGGTACTAATAGTACGTCGTTGATAGTTATAAAAAGGTGACATTTTTTTCAGGTTTGCCAAGACATCATGAGGGTCTTCAAATGTCCAGTCGGAAAGTAAAACGAAGTAATCTTGATCGTAGTTAAACGGTTCTGGCTCGATTGGATCGATGACTAATCCTCCAAAATGACCCTGTTGTTCTTGCAAACCACTATGGCTGTGATACCAATAGGTGCCATTTTGATTAACATCGAATTTGTAAGTAAATGTTTCTCCGGGTTTAATACCGGCAAAACTTACGCCCGGTACACCGTCCATGTTGGGAGGCAAAATAATGCCGTGCCAATGGATCGATGTGTCTACTTTGAGCTTATTGGTCACTTTGATAGTGGCAGTCTGACCTTCTTTTAGGCGAATTAATTGACCGGGGATAGTTTCATTTATAGTGAGGGCTGTTGCTTTTCGACCACCAATCGCCAGCTTTGTCTCTTGAATTGTTAGATTAATGATTTCAGGATATTCACCTTCTAATTGTTTAACGCTTGCTTGCAATGCTCTTGGGATTAATTGATCTAAGGCGATCGCCACCCCTGTCCCAGTGGTAAAGCGCAAAAAATTACGTCTAGACAAAGATGTAGTGTGAAAAACCATAGCTTCTTATTTCAATGAGAGACTTACCAAATCATCATGTAATAGCAATATGAAATAAGGATGAAATCTCATATTTTTATTTTGAGCCAAGAATAATAGCTGCAAACATGGTTTTCGGGAAATCTAGTATACTCAGTTTTTGTTAAACACAAATAAGTCTTTATGGATTAACATAAGTTTTATTGAAACCAAATTTTATTCAATAAAATGCGAATTTTGTTAGTAGAAGATGAGCCGGATTTAGGTCGTGCAATAAAAAGAGTATTAGCTCAAAATACTTATGTTGTTGATTGGGTGCAGGATGGAGCAGAGGCTTGGTCATATTTAGAAAACCAACAGACAATCTATAATCTCGGAATTTTTGACTGGTTGCTGCCAAATTTATCTGGGGTTGAGTTATTACAAAAATTACGTCAACGTGAAGATAATTTACCTGTTCTTATGTTGACGGCAAAAGATAGCATTAATGATCGTGTTCAAGGATTAGATGCAGGTGCTGATGATTACCTCATTAAGCCCTTTGGCATGAAGGAACTGCTAGCTAGACTCAGAGCTTTAAAGCGGCGATCACAAAACTTGATGCCTTCAAATCTCGTGGTGGGAAAGTTTATTTTAGATTACGCAAATAATCAAATTTATTTAGAAAATAACAAGCAAGAAATCACCTTGACGTTAAAAGAGTTTAAGCTTTTAGAGTATTTTATGCGCCATCCTAACCAGATTTTAAATCGTGATCAAATTTTGGCACAATTATGGGAATGGAATACTGACCCAATTAGTAATGTTGTAGCTGCACAAATTCGTTTATTACGACGGAAATTAGCTATTTATAATGCCCAAGGTACTATTGAAACGATTTATGGTTTAGGTTATCGTTTTTCACCTAATTTATTGTGAATAATAATCAATTATTTAAAAAAACTCGATGGCATTTAGCTTGTTGGTATGCGGGAACAATGAGCCTGATTATGGGTGTTTGTAGCATCGGACTCTATGAGACAGTTTCCCATGCCCATCGCGTAACGATTCATCGAGAAATCGAATCAATTGCCCATACATTCCATAAAAATCTAAAAATTCATTTCAAAAAATCGGAGAACCTTGAAGATACAATAAATCATGTATTTCAAAGCTTCTGTATAGAACATAGTGATTGTCTTTTGGCAAAACAAAAAATATTAACATCACTAAATGAAAGTGTATCTAGTAACTACTATATAGAAATTATTGACCTCTCTAAAAACTCATTAGCTGTCACAGAAACAAAGCCATCAAAATTACGATTACAATCTCAACAAGATCCATGGAAGTATTTTAAAGATCCTCAAAATAATCGTTATCATCAAATCTCGATAGAACTCCAGACAGTAAATGGTCAACCTTGGGGCTATTTAATCGTAGGACGAAACCTTAAAGATTTTGATCATTATGTCGCAAGTATTGCTTGGGTCTTAATATTAGGTTTTCCTATTGCCTTAATTTTAGTTTCGATTGCAGCTTGGTATTTATCTAATTTAGCTATTAAACCAATTTACTATTCCTATCAAAAAATACAACGATTTACTGGGGATGCTGCCCATGAATTAAGAACGCCTATAGCAACGATTAGGGCAACAATTGAATCAGTACTTATGCAGCCAGAATGGCAACAAGAGGAAATCCAGAATTTACTGATAAGCATTGAAAGACAAAATTACCGCATGAGCAGCCTAGTCAATGATTTACTGACTTTATCTCGTATAGATGGAAGCCTTAATAGCAAGGCGAATCACGCCGTAAATCAGGCCATTATTCTCAATGATTTAGTGGATGATATTGCAGAAGAATTTGCGGCTTTAGCTCTAGCAAAAAAAATCAATTTAGAAATCAAAAAAGATATTAGTCAATTACTAGTTATTGATGGTGACGAGTCCCAAATTTATCGTTTGTTGGCAAATTTAATCATGAATGCCCTTCAATATACTCCAGAAAATGGGGACGTAACATTGATTTTATCTGTGCATAATCGTCAGGCAGTCATTGAAGTTACTGATACAGGGATTGGCATTTCACAAACGGAACAGATTAAGATATTTGAACGATTTTACCGTGTTAATCATGATCGTTCTCGTCACACAGGAGGCTCTGGTCTCGGCTTGGCGATCGCCGATGCTATTGCAAAATTATACGGTGGCTCAATTGAAGTCAATAGTAAATTAAGCCATGGTAGTAAGTTTACTATTCGGTTACCTTGCAAACAACAATAATCATTCTGAATAAAGTAGCGTTACCTATCTGACTTTTTTAGTCATCGTCGCATCTAGATTTAATCTCAATGTAGTTACTCTATCTGGCTAGAGTTATGTGCGATTTCGTTTTCCTCAGAGCGATCGCCTTAGGATCTGTCATTCTCAGAATGTAAAAGACATGGAGATTAGTAAAAAGCGACGTAATAACTTTATGCTGATTCTGCTAGGTGCGAGTGCCTTAGATGAGTCTGAAAAGTGGAAAGCAGGGGATGCTCCCCTTTCCATCTTGCCGATATCGCAGATACCAGTAGTAGTGAACCTTCTTACCTGACTTGATGCATAACAGCCATTCACACTGCTTAACTTCTCACCATCACGACGGCGGTTAATCTCCTTCTCAACGGCGATCGCCCTTCTATCCAAGCTACGACCGTAGACACACCATTAGACACCGACACAAACCCAACACAATGGCTGAATTACTTGTATAGCCCGGATATTCAGCCAGCATACACACAGACACAGGGACATAATCAAGCCCCGATAGCCTGCCCTGAATGCGGCTCTACAGACACAAAAGGGAATAGATTCTATAAGGGAAAACCTCGCCGCCGCTATAAATCTTGTGGGAAATCTTGGGTTATGTGAGAGAGGAATCTGAGGAGCGATCTCCTCACGCGATGTGCAACTTAAAACGGCAGAGTAGGGGTTTCAGGCTATTTTGTAACTTAACCCACTTCTTGAAACCCTTATTTTGCAAAGATTACAACTTAGTTGCACACGGCGTATCTCCTGAATATTTTTAAGATTTCAAACGTTTGTTGAAATAGCTATTATTTTTTTCGATTTTGCTCATGGAATGTTCAGAGACATTAACCATCTGCTGTCGCTATCTGTAGGGTAAACGTGCTGCCCTTGTCGAGTTGGCTCTCGACAGTCAACCGTCCGTGGTGAGCTTGGGCGATCGCTTGAGCTATGGCTAAGCCTAGTCCGTTGCCACCTGTTTGGCGTGAGCGATCACGGTTGACCCGATAAAATCGATCAAAAATACGTTTTTGTTCATCAGACTCAATCCCAATGCCCGTATCACTCACTTTCAGATAAGCCATGCGATCACGCCGCTCAAGACTTACAGTTACTGTCCCTTTTTCAGGTGTGTACTGAATCGCATTGACTATCAAGTTTGAAATGAGGCGGTAGAGTTGTGGTTCATTGCCCATCACGTCAATAGAACGTTCAGGAATATGACTAGCAAGCTGGAAATTCGCCCCATCGGCTAATTCAGAAAACTCCTCTATCAAATCACTCACAATGTCATTTAAACAGCAGCGTTGTAACGGCAAAACGAGTGTTTGTTCAATGTAGGTAAGATTGAGCAAATCAGTGAATAGCTCACTGATACGGCGGCCTTGCTTTGCAATCTGAGAGAGCAAGGTATTGGCATCTTCTGGAGAAGTAGGAGGCACTTTTTGTAATGCTTCAATCGTTGCCAACAAACTAGCAATGGGTGTTCGCAATTCATGGGCAGTATTAGCCGTAAACTGCTGTTGTTGTTGGTAAGAAACATAAATGGGCCGCATAGCAAGACCCGAAAGCCACCAGCTTGAAGCCGTAATGACGGCTAGCATTAACGGAAAGCCAATCAGCAAAATCTTTTGAATGCGGGTGTTTTCAGCATCAAATTCAGCCAATGAGCGGCCAATTTGCAGATATCCCCAATTAGCTTGAGACGAGCCTGTTTCGTCGCCATGGAGCAAAATGGTGAATTGGCGATAACGGCTACCATCCTCAGTTTTAAAGGTTTGCCACGGTGTTTTGACTAGGGTTGCTGGCAGTTCAGCGGGTTGATTAGGAGAGAATCCGAGGAGTGTCTCTTCGTAATTAAACAGTCGAATGTAATAGGTGCTGCGATCGCTGACGCCAATGGTATGCCGTTGGATCAAAGTAGGGGATAGATCGCACGGTTGCCCTACAAGACATAGTTCAGGAAATATTTTTTGCAAGATCTTGACAGTCTCTTCGTTAGAAGGCAGCAAAGGCTCCACACTGTCATGTAATGTGCCCGCGCTTGATTCAATCTCTCGCTCTAGTGCTGCCCAGTTTGATTGAATGACTGCGCGGTAAGCCCCCAAGCCCGACAAGCTTAAAATCACGGCCATTATCCCGGCATACCATAGAGAAAGCCGTAGCCGACTGCTACGAAAAAGAGATTGTTTAGCCATGTCTAAGAAAATAAAGCTGTCAAGCCAGAACCGTTAAATCGCAGGGCAAACGCATACTAAATTTGTTCCAACGAAAGAATAAGGCTTTCAGAAATTTGTCCGCTGGATTGAGACTTCATTTTTCTCAATAAGCTACCAAATTCATGCTGGTATTGAGAATTTTAAGGAGTATGCGTTTGCCCTGCGTTAAATCGAAAAACAATATCCTTTGCCACGCACTGTCTCAATCGGACAAACGCAGCCCTCTGCGTCAAATTTTCGTCGCAGTAAACGGATTTGAGCGGCAACAACATTGCTCATCGCCTCAGAATCTACATCCCAAAGTTGTGACCTCAGCTTACTACCAGCAATGATCTGACCGGGTCTTTGTATGAGGTAAGCCATAATTTGGAATTCTTTTCGAGTTAACGCCAATGTCTTTGTTCGCTCTTCTAGTAGATGTACTGAGCAGGTACTGCTGGCTGGATCGAGGCTGAAGTTCCCTAAGGAAAATGTTTGGGGCTGGACTTGGGGCGATCGCCGCTGGAGGGCACGCAGTCGGGCTAACAACTCATCCATTACAAAGGGTTTGACTAGATAATCATCGGCTCCAGCATCTAGCCCTTCGATACGCTTTTCGGGTTGGCCAAGGGCAGTAAGCATGAGGATAGGAAGTGAATTTTGCTGAAATCGCAGCCGCTGACATAACTCCAACCCGGACAGACCCGGCAGTAACCAGTCCAGCACAACCACGGTGTACTCTGTCCAAGGATTTTCTAGATAATGCCAAGCTTCCAGTCCATCTTGAACCCAGTCCACCACATAGTTCTCGTTCACAAGCACCCGCTTGATGGCTTCACCTAAAGCTGATTCATCTTCTACTAATAAAACTCGCATAACCCTTCTTCTTTGCTGGCCACTTCAGTCGATTTTACAGAAGCGATCGCCACTTCACCTGATTTTCATCTCACCTCTGAGATACTGTGCTTGCTTCCAACGAGTAAGCATTTTATTACCTCTTTTTTCAGCAGGATGAGATCTGCCGACTAAGATCCCTTTCAATTTTTTTAATGCAGTGAGGAAAACTTCAAATGAAAAGCTCCCTTTTAAAAGTTATGGCATTAGCTACCATCTTGGCGGTGAGTACACCCGCCTTAGCCCACGTCGGCCATGGGGATGAATTTAACGCGACTGGCGATGTTCAGCGAGTTGAGATCAATGCAGAAACCGATGGAGCACTGGGCATTCAGGTCGTCCCCATTGAACCTGCCGTCGATGGTAGTGCTGCCGTCCTCATCCCAGTCACGTCATTAGTCGAAGCTGATGGCAGTACCTATACTTTTGTCGAGTACGAGGGGTTCTATGAGCCTGTACCCGTGACCACAGGTGCAAGTCAAGGAGACTTGATTGAAATTACTGAAGGACTTTCAGTGGGAGAGAAGTTAGTTACCCAAGGCGGACTCACGCTCTATGCCCAGTCTCTGCGGGCACAGCCTGCCACAGCCGCACAAGAAGAAGCACCTGCCGAGCCTGTAGACAGTAGTGTTATAAGCGTTCCGACTCCAACTAAAGGCTTTCCTTTACTGCCTGTGGCTGGAGTCGGAACGGTTGCTTTACTTCTTGTAGGCGGTGCATTGGCTGTCGCAAATAATGGCAAGCGCCGCTAGGAGTGACGACTTAAAATGATTAATCGAATTTTAAAGTGGTCAATTGTTCAGCGTTGGCTGATTGTTGGCTGCGCTGTTTTGGTGAGCCTATGGGGCAGCTTTACCGTCACCCAAATGCCGCTGGATGTTTTTCCTGAATTTGCACCACCCCAAGTTGAAATTCAGACCGAAGCTGTTGGCCTAGCGCCCGAAGAAATCGAAGCTCAAATTACAGTACCGATTGAGAGCGTTGTGAATGGTCTACCAGAAGTCACCGTGGTGCGCTCCTCTTCTAGAGTCGGTCTTTCTATTGTTCAGGTAGTCTTTGAGCAGTCCGCCGATATTTCCCAGGCGAGGCAGTCAGTCGCCGAACGCTTGCAGGAAGTGAGCAGTCAGCTCCCGGAAGGAATTACCCCCCCTGAGATTTCGCCTTTGGTGTCTCCGTTGGGAACCGTTTTACAGTACGCATTCACCGTTCAAGAGGGTGGCCAGACTGATTTGATGGCGCTGCGGCAGTTTGTTCAAAATACAGTGGGCGATCGCATTCTTTCTGTTCCCGGCGTAACCCAAGTCACTGTCTACGGTGGAGAAGATCGCCAAGCGCAAATACTGGTCGATCTAAGTAAGCTAACGGCGCTTAATATATCCCTTGATCAGGTGACCGCTGCGGCCCAAGAATCCAGTGCCAACGCCCCCGGTGGCTTCCTGATTGGCGGCGGACAAGAGTTGCTCGTTCGAGGCATGGGCCAAGTCTCTTCGATTGAAGATTTACGGCAGTCAGTAGTTACTGTTCAAGATGGCCAGTCGGTTCTTTTATCGGATGTGGCAGCGGTAGAAATGGGCGCAGCCCTAAAGCGTGGTGACGCTAGCTTTAACGGTCAACCCGCCGTGGTACTGCTAGTCACCAAGCAACCTCAAGTCGATACCCCCACCGTCACCCGGGGTGTCGAAACGGTGATTGCCGATTTGCAGCCGACCTTTCCCGATAACGTGCAGGTTGCCACAACATTTCAGCAGACAAACTTTATTGAAACAGCCGTTCGGAATGTTAGCGGTTCACTGCTTCAAGGCATCGTCATTGTTTCAGTGATCATGTTGTTGTTCTTGATGAATTGGCGAACAGCGATCATCACCTTGAGTGCTATCCCTTTGTCTCTACTCATTGGGTTAATGCTCATGCACGCCTTTGGTCTGGGCATTAACACCATGACGTTAGGCGGTTTAGTGGTGGCTATTGGCTCTGTGGTCGATGATGCCATTGTCGATATGGAAAACTGCTATCGCGGACTCCGGAACAATCAAGCTCAGGGTAACCCCAAACATCCTTTGCGCGTCGTTTATGACACCTCGGTAGAAGTGAGATTAGCCGTTGTTTTCTCCACGGTGATTATTGTGGTGGTGTTTGCGCCAATTTTTAGCTTAACCGGGGTGGAAGGACGCATTTTTGCACCGATGGGCATTGCCTACTTAATTTGTATCGGCGCGTCTACGTTGGTAGCGATGACCCTTTCCCCAGCCCTCTGCGCTATTTTGTTGAGCAACCAACAGCTTCCCCAAGAAGGCTCATTTATTTCTCGCTGGGCTGAAGGTCTTTATCGACCTTGCTTACAGTTGGCGATGGGTGCGCCCAAGGTGATTTTGAGTGTGGCGCTGGCTGGTTTGGTTGCAACTGTTTCCTTCGTGCCCACGCTGGGCAGGGTCTTTTTGCCAGAGTTTCAAGAAAAGTCTCTGGTCAATTCCATGGTGTTGTTTCCGGGAGTCTCTTTGGATATGACCACTGGAGCCGGTGTCGCGTTGCAAAAAACCCTTGAAGGCAATCCTCTTTTCGAGTGGGTACAGATCAGAGCTGGTCGTACTCCGGGTGATGCCGATGGCGCTGGGGTAAATATTGCCCACGTTGATGTGGAACTCAGCGATGAAGCGATGAAGGATCGTGAGGCCAGTGTGCAAGCACTAAGGGAATCTTTTAAGACGTTACCGGGAGTCGCGCCTAATGTCGGCGGTTTTATTTCCCATCGTATGGATGAGGTTCTTTCTGGGGTAAGAAGTGCGATCGCCATCAAAATATTTGGCCCCGACCTAGACCAATTACTCGCACTAGGCGAACAGGTCAGAGATACGATTGAACCGATTTCAGGCGTTGTGGATTTACAGCTAGAACCGCAAGTCCCCGTCCGGCAGGTTCACATCAAATTAGACCGTCAAGCGGCGGCTGACTATGGGTTGACCATGGCTCAACTATCCGACGTAATCGAAACGGCCTTGAATGGTCGAGTCGTCTCACAGGTGGTCGAAGCCCAGCAGCGCAGCGATATTTTAGTTTGGCTACAGCCCGAAACCCGAAGCAATTTGGATGCCATTCGTGCCATTCCTATTAGTACTCCCACGGGCGAAACCACCACTTTAGGCAGCGTTGCTCAAGTGGACTATGGTACGGGGCCAAACCTGATCAATCGAGAAGATGTCTCCCGGCTGATTGTGGTCTCAGCGAATGTCGCAGACCGACCGCTAGGCACGGTAGTTAATGATATTCAAGCCCAGATTCGAGACCAAGTATCTCTGCCTCAAGGCTACTTCATTCAGTATGGCGGGCAGTTTGAGTCAGAGCAGCGGGCTAGTCGCAACCTGACGATATTTAGCGTTCTGGCGGCGATTGTGATTGCGGTGTTGATGTATTTCTCGGTGAAGTCACTACCCGCCACTTTGGCGATCATGATTAATCTACCCTTGGCGATTGTCGGTGGCATTCTAGCAATTGTCCTCACAGGTGGTGTGATTTCGGTAGCCTCTCTCATCGGCTTTATCACGCTGTTTGGGGTCGCAGTACGTAATGGATTGTTGCTTGTGGATAATTACAATCGTAAGTTTGCAGCGGGCGTTCCCTTACGTCAAGCAGTTGTCGGCGGCTCTATGGAACGAGTCAATGCCATTTTGATGACAGCTCTCACCTCTGCATTAGGAATGTTGCCTCTGGCAGTTGCTACTGGAGCCGGAAACGAAATCTTACAACCCTTAGCCACGGTGGTTTTAGGGGGATTGTTTACCTCTACCGCACTGACACTGCTGGTGATTCCTGCTCTTTATGCTCAGTTTGGTAAGCGACTGATACCCAAATCTCGCCAGATACAGACTCAGTTTGATAGCGTTTTCGAGGATAGCTCTCCAAGCTCGTCTTCGCCAACACCTGCATCTCTCCGGTTCTAAGTCTCTGAATTGGACTGACAGTGTTGAGTTTAGGTCAGCTCAATAGTATTGAGCTGACCTAACGATCTGCGATTGTTCTGAGATAGACGAGGGGTATAAAGTCATGCAGGTATCTAAATTATTCCATAGTCTGCACAACCCAGCCTTTGCCCGCTTATATGCTGCGCAAACGACTAGCCTACTGGGTGATGCTCTAACGTGGTTAGGACTAGCACTGCTTGCTTTTGAACTAGCAGGGAAGGATTCTGCCGTCGTGTTATCGGGGGCTTTGACATTAAGGGTCACTGCATTCGTTTTACTGTCACCGTTTGCGGGCGTGCTTGCTGACCGTTTTGATCGCAAAACTATTTTGGTCATCACTCATCTGGCTCGGATGTGTATTATCAGTTTCTTACCTTTTGTGAGTGCTGTTTGGCAGGTTTATGCGATTGTCTTTGCCTTGAATGTCTTCAACGCTTTTTTTACACCGACCTACCAGGCTACGATTCCACTGGTAACAGGGCAGCAAGACTATCCACAGGCGATCGCCCTTTCCAGTGCAACTTTTCAGCTCTTAGGCGTACTTGGCCCTGGTATTGCAGGGGTGATCGCGGCTTTTGTTGGGATGAGGCAAATCTTCTTTATAGACGCACTCACATTTTTGATAGCAGCTATTCTTATCGCTACATTACCGGGGCAACTGCGGGTTAATCAGGCTATTGACCAGAGACGTCCATCTGGTAAAACATGGTCAGAAGTTCGAGAGGGAACCAACCGTTTATTTTCTGATTGCTCTCTGCGTTACGCGCTAGCGATGCAGTTTGTTGTTTCTATTGCTGGAGCACAAATTCTCGTCAACACAGTGGGTTACATTCAAGGAACACTCCAACTGAGCAGTGTGCAATACGGTTGGGTGATGGGTGCATTAGGTATCGGCGCAACCTTCGCAGCTTTTATCTTTGGGCTGTTAGACCAGAAATCGAAACGATTAAACCTGATGTTTGCGGGTACTGTTTTGGTGGTAAGTGCATTACTGCCCGCTAGCTATGTTGGACTATCTCCTTTATTAGCGCTGTGGTTTATAGCTGGTGCTGGGCAAACGTTAGTGAATGTTTCTGCTCAAACACTGATCGCTGATTGTACCCCTATCAAATTTCAAGGCCGAGTGTATGGTGCTCAGTTTGCTTGGAGTCATCTTTGGTGGGTCTTTGCTTATCCCTTAGCTGGCTGGCTTGGCAGCTACCAAAAAGAGTTGCCTTTTCTTTCGGGCAGTCTAATTGCTTTAGTATTCTTAGTAGTAGTTCAGCTCGCTTTAAAGCCAAAGCTCTGAGGCGATCTGCTAACGCATAATATTCAACGCGAGAGGCAATCTCAACCACACAATCCACATCAATTGTCGGGCGCACCTCATCCCACAATATTTCATCTAAATAAAGGGCGATCATTGCACCGCCTGTAAACACAAATTGTTCTGGAATTTTCGATAGAATGGCTGCGACTTTTTCTAAATTTTCAATCTGCGGATTAAGCATACAATCTTTTATTTAACTCCATCCCCGCTAGTTCCTGTTCTCGTATTTTTCCCACTCGTAAACTATCCACCAAACAGAATAATTCATACAATCGAGTGTCTTCTTTATTTTCCACTACTTCTGGTACAGATTTATAGAGAGGAATAATCGCTTGGCCTTTTACTTTACCTTTCGCCGAAGCCCAAACGTAGGGATTTGTTTCATCCACCATCAACAATTTATTCAAAGGTTCTGCGGAATGAGCCGTGGGAATTCCTCGCACAATAGCTCCGGCTTCTGCGGGAAAAGCATACTTTAAACCATGCACTAAAAATTCCTCTAATGCTCCTTTTAAAACTTTTTTTCTCTTTTGATTGTATAGATGGCTTATTTCACAACGTTGTAAAGCTTCATGCACCGTAGAAGCACTCATTTTTAAACTTTTAGCCAATTCGCTATATGTCCATGCCGTGCCGAGACAATGAACCTGAAGCAAGATCACGATGTCTTGAGATTTGAGCATTTTTTTTGCCCTCCCGTGACCTCTATTCTATATTCGCAAATTCCGAATATGCAAAATTAGAAGTTTATCTCTTCGTGGGCTGATTGTTGAATGGTTATGTCTGCCGTAAACTCCCGCAATAAATTCCGCTCTGGCTGAAGAGTTACCAATGCTTGAATTGCTTCATCATCAAGAATTTCTAGCATTTCCGAAAGCTTTAACGATGCCGCTGATAACTTGCCTTGAATATGGACATTTTGAGAACGGGCGGCTCTAGCGTAGGCATAATCCAATCGAGATTGGCAGGATTGCACATTACTGAATAGTTTACTTAAGGCAGTGGCGAGTACAGCTTGATTTAATTCATGGACAGTTTTTTGTTGATTAGACATGGAATGACCTCGTACTTTTACAGTTTAGGATGATGGTTACTTTGTTCGCTGGAAACTTGAATCGGCAAAGGTTGTCGTTGTTCTCTGGTGAATAATTGCTCGGCGGAAGTCAAGATTTTTTGCAGATAGGTTTGGGTCGATTGGGGCTGAATTTTATGAATATCTCGCAGGGCTGGATCTCCCTGTAGTAAGGTCGCGGCGAGTTCCTGTAATTGGATTCCCTTCTGTAAGCCTTTCCGGGCAACATTTTGGAGAAAAGTTTCGGGATGTTGTCGGTCTAATCCTGTCGCCAAGTGTTCAAAGGTTGCCACGCGGCGGTCTTCCAACATAGCGTGCTGAATCGATTCTGGTAAGGGTTGACCTGCTTTGAATTGTTCGGCGATCTCCTGAATTCCCTGTAAATATGTTGCGGTTTTATCGATACAACGGGCGCAATGATACCACTGCCTTAATGCCGTCATGGACTGCTGAAACATGGCAAAATCTTTTTCCATCGCCGTCACAGCTTTTTCCTGCAAGGGTTGAGCGGTCACCTCCTGAATTCGTTGTAAATATGCCGGAGATTTGGCGATCGCCTGTGCCACGGTCAGCCAATTCTTCGGACTCGCCACCAAATCCTTTGCACTCGATTGAGCCGTTTCCTCCACAGGTTGCTCAGATTTTGCAACAGTCAGTTCTTGAGATTCAACAACAGCTTCCATCGGTTCCGGTATTTCTGGCTCTGGAGCCACACTTTGCCGACTTGCCTGCATCACCTCCGCCCAACCCTGCGCCAACAAATTTCCAGAGAACAAATCCGCAAAACTGTAATCTTTATTGCGCAGCTCACCCCCCGTCAAAGGGTTATAACTCGCCGTTTCCAGCAACGATAAATTGCCCCGCTGCCCAATCTGAAACACCATTTCAGCATCAATATAATGATCCCCATTCAGCTCGGCGTAATGGCTCAAATAAACCTGCTCTCCATGCCGCTCAATCACAAAGGGTAAATAACTTTGCTGTTCAAATCGCTGATGAAAGCTTTCCCCTTGCAAAATCTCAGCCGCTAAACCGCCTTCATGGAGCAATTGGGCAATCTGCTTCGCCGCCTTACTTCCCTGTTTTTCTGACGATAAAATTCCCTGCATTTGGGTTGTCGATGGTTGTGGTTGCACCGGAGCAGGATTTTCAGAGACTGGGATTTCCGGTATAAATTCTTGGGGGGCGATCGCTGCCTCTGGAATCGGTGGGGCAACTGCTTCGACTGGTTCGACTGGCACAGCGTTAAAAAGTTGCAATTGTTCCGTCACTTCCCGTTGTCCAACCGATGGCGTAACCTCCTGTAAAGTCGGCAAAGATTGTCCCAAATGCCCCCGTAACAGCTCCTTGTAACTCAGGTCATGGACAGCCAATTTAACCTGTAGCTCCTCCATCAAGACTTTGACCACTGCCGCCAAATCATCGGGATGTACTCGCATTTCCATCCGTCCACCGACTGAATAGAATTCATCATTAGCGGCTTGGAGTAGGGACTCGTTGAGGAAATATTTACCACCACGACTCGTTGCTTCTGGCACTTGCACCACATAATATTCAGCGGCATCGCCATTCAAGCGGGCTTTACCATTCGCCTTAATCGCCAAATCCAGCTCCAAAGACTCCACAATCCCTCGGTGATGACTCCATTCAGTGAGGAAAAGCCCTACCTGTTCTGGGTTTTCAAACAATACGGGCTGTTGCTGGAGCTGCTCGACAATATCGAAATCCTGATGCATCAAGAGTCCCTGTCTTGTCTGCCCCTGATTGTCTGTAAAATTCACAAACTTACCCTTGGGGAATTTCTCGTAGGCTTTGAGCAAATTCCCCGTAAAAACCTGCATCTCTGTGCGCTGTGCCTGTTGCAGGCGATCAAATTCTCCATAGATATTGCGGTCTGAATCCACCGGATTAAGGGTAATGCTGGATGCTCGTTCCGTATTGATTTTGGAGAAGGGCAAGGAGAGCAATTTTCCTTCGAGGCTGATGATTTGCATTGTCCAATTCGTTGGCGCACTGGGACTGCCAATCGCCCGACTTTTCTGGGCAATGCCCACCACCACACCGGAGGAAACTTTCACATCCTCTAACCCAAGGCTAAAAAACTGCACGGATTCACCGGGGGAAAATTGCTCAATCAGCTTCTGTACATTGTCGAATTGGCGATCAAGTTTTTCCCGAGTATTGTTTACCGTTTCCGCCGATTTTAGTTGGGACAATACCCGTTCCTGATAGGCAGTCATCGCGGTTTGGAGGGCTTGGAGTTTTTCACTACCCTGTTGTTGGGCGATCGCCTGTATCGTCTCTAAATCATGCTCTTCAATGGCTTTTACTTTGGGTTGCCCAAGACTTTCCCGCACCAAATTGATCACCTGTAGTTGGGAGGGCGGTTTGTTGATCACCTTGGCATCCATCACTTCCAGCATTACTGTCCCAGTGAATTCGCTGACAATATTGGCATCAGCTGCCACAACTTCCATCCTTGCCACCGTGCGGGCATTGAGGTCGAGTTTATCAGCGGCTAAGATATTCTCGCCCATCGCCTCTTTTTGTTTAATGAGGGCTTCAGTTTCGGCTTCGATGATGCCATACAGTTCTTCTTGATCCGCTAGGGGTAAGAGTGGAATTCGTCCTGTAACCCTTTCAATCAGAGCCGTTTCACCATCCAGACTGCCACGGGTCGGATAGGACAGCATCGCATCGAGTTCAGGATTTTCCTCCAATAATTCGGTGATCACTTCCTCCCCTGCGGTATTCATAAAATCAATTACATTTCCGACGCTCAGGGCAGAATCCCTTCCGGCGGTGGTGTTTGCATTAAGGGAAGCCATTTTTTTCGCCAAGATTGCACCCAAACGTTTCTCGGCGGGAACGTCTGCCATCACCAAGGTAAATTTTGGTTCGATGACCTGTCCAAAGCGATTAGCCCGTCCCAGCATCTGCATCATCTGGTTAATATCCCGCTCGGCTTGGGCAACGATCATGTGGCGGGGACGTTGGTCGGTGAATTTTTCGGAGGCATGGAGACTAATTCCAGTTGCACCACTGCGATTCAAAATGACGACATCGAGCTGTCCACTGTTGAAACGATTGACGATATCAATTTTGGCTTGGGGACTGGTGTCTTTAGCGGAACGGAGGGCATAGGTCATGCCTTCGTCGTTGTACTGGAGAATACTGCTACGCCCTGTAATTTCATCGACGCGATAGCCCTCCTGTGCCAAGCGATATTTCATGTAATCGATGGAGCTGAGGGGAATTTTTGAAAAATCGGCTTCTGCAAGGATTTCCTTGGCTTCCTCAAAGGCGGCGATCCCTTCTTCCCCCAACTGTTCTGGGGTCATGGGAATTCTGGTGCGTTTGCCGAGGTAGTCGGTGATAATTACGTCGCGGGAACGTTCAAGATAACGGTTTAACACATCGCCGAACGTCACCTCTATGGCCTCGCCCGCTTCGATACCTTGGTCTTTGGCATAGTTCCCAATGAAGCTATCCATGGTGTTGGACAGGGCAATTAATGGTTTTTCGCCTCGCTCTAGGGCGGCGATCGCTTCTTGGACTGTAGCTTCAGCTTTTTGAGAGAGTAAACCTTGTTCGATGGCGTTGTGCATCAGGGAGGTAAAGTTGACGGATTTTACACCAGCTTTACCGATGGAATTATCCTCGCCGAGACTTTTGGCTTCTGCCTTTACCTCCTTGCGTAAGTCCTTCATAGCCTCGGTTTTAGTGGCATCAAAGCGATCAATTGCCCGCATCACCGCTGAAATATTGTCGGCAATTTCTTGATTCACGGGGACTGTCTTGGCATCGAAACTGATGTTGTCAAAACTCCTTTCCCGCCGCAGCATATTCCCTGCGCTGACAAACTGGGTTGCCATCATTTGCTGTAATGGAATCCCACCTGCTTTCAGGGTATTTTCCAAACGGTACATACTGTCCACGGCATGGATTGCATCGGTTCCTCTGGCGTACAAATCCATCACGGCGGGATTTTTCGTGGCAGTGGCGGACATGAAAACTGCGCCTGCACTGAGATCCACCAATTCCCGCACAAATTCGGCACGGTTGGGAGCTTGTCCTACATTCCATGTTTCAGCTTGACCGCCGCCTGCTTCATGGGCTTCATCAAAAATAAAGACTGAACGATGGGCGATCGCCCTCAAGAATTCCCGACGATAGGGTTCCTGATTACTGACCGTTTGCAATTGGTTATAGGTAGTGAACACTGCGCCATAACTGCCTAAATCCAAGCGTTTAGCGAGTTGAAACATCTCTGCTTCCTGACTCGCTTTATCTCCGGTGGTCAACACCAACCCATTTTTCAGGGTGAGCTTTTCACTGTTATTGGTCATAAACGGCGTAAGTCCACCATGCCCAATATCCGCCAAATCCTCCAGCATCGCAGCATAGAGATTCGGTTTTTGGGTCACAAATACGGGAATATAGCCCTGTCGTTGAGCATCAATGATATTGGCAGCACCAAATCTACCTTTGCCATTGCCTGTCTGGTCACCATTGAGAAAGATTTTGCCTTTATCCTTCTGGGAAAATGCGAGGGCAAGGGCATCAATTTGCTCGGCATACAACACTGCATACATTGCTGCTTTGGATTCATAACCCAACCGTTCCCGCACAAAATCATCGAGATTGCCGTATTCCGCTTCTAAATTATCCAGAGCTTTCTGAGCGGCAACCGCCATATTGGTGGGGATGAGGGTTTGCGGCGATCGCCCTTCACTTCTCGGTTGATAGGCAATATTAAATTCTTCACTCATATTCTCAAAGTCTTCTATTTGAAATCGGTTCTGAGTTCCGACAGAAACTGGGTGATCGTCACTGCGTCGTGCTGTGCCATTTGATTGGGATCCGGTTTTAGCTCCGTTAATTGGACGGGAAACTCGATTGCCCAGTTGGTCACCTGCCACCAGTTCAGCCATGTCGGGTCGAATTCCACCAGACTTTCTGCCCAATCCGATGCCCAAATCCAAATCTGTTCTGCCTCCTCCTCTTGATAGAGCAAAGGAGCTGTCTGAATCGGATTGAGCTGTCGCAGCGTTTCCATTAATTCGGCTTGCAATGCCTCCGGTCTGTTGCGCTTGATCCACTGACGGCACATCCATTCCACCCGCACTTTCATCAATTCGAGGTAGGTCGGAAAATCCAGACTCGTTAACTCTGGCGGAATTCGCACCATAAATAGGGCTTGATCCCCTTCTGTCATTGGAATCCACACTCGGTCGTGGGTCTGATACTCTTCGTAGCTCGGCAATTGGATCACGTTGGAGATATTCATTTAAAAAGTCTCGTAATTGGTTAAAACTGGTGTAAATTCTGGGCGGTTCCACAGCGGGTAATGGACGTTCTGATGTGCCTCGTCCAGCAATTTGAATAATGTCAATCGCCCAACCCGCGCCCTGTTTCCGGTACAAATCGCCGCTGATGGTGAAGTGATCCGTTACTTTATACTGCTGCTGCAAGATGTAAAAAAAGCGCCGGGTTTCCAGACTGTTATAGGCTTCAGAGCGTTCTGACAGAGTGATTTCTGGTTTGCCGCCAAGGATCAACACAGCCCGTCCATCGTCTTTCATCGCTTGTAACGACTGGAGGGCGATCGCCTGATCAATTTGGCTGGTTGTCCCTGCATCTCCGGCGAGGCAAAATCGTTTCCCCTTCACCCGACCAAACGGCGGATTCATAATCACCACATCATGCAATTTTTCAGGCAGATATTCCGTTGCATCATGCCCTGACAACGTAAAACCTTGGCTCCTGAGTTGCTCGGCTCGGTCAGGATTGAGTTCGTTCACCGTACAATTTTCCGGCAATGCCCCCAGCAATAAAGCCCCATTTCCCGCCGTCGGTTCGTACACCCGTGATGTCTGATTAATTCCAGCTAAAGTCGAAGCTAGATAAGCAATTGGTAAAGCTGTACTATAAGCTTGCTGCCGGACACTTGTGGAAGATCTCACGCCTAAACGGGGTTGGCGATCATACAGATCTACCAACAGATCAAACGCTTCTAATCGGTTTTCAAGCTTTGCAATCTCCCGCGCCACCTTCACCAATGAAAGTTCAATCACTTCATCCACGGCCTTCGCCGTTCGACTTCCCGCAGAAACTTTGATGCCAAACTCTTGCTCTATTGCTTTTCTAGCTGTTGCGATTGATCCAAATCTAACTCCCTGACTTAGTTGACTGCTGAAATATTCTGCAATGGCTGGTTTTTCAATGGCAATCTTCTCTTCCATGGTGTTTCCTCCTGTGTTTCATAAGAGAAAACACCCCACACCATTCAGATAGCTCTGCCACTAATCTTTACTTCGGAACCGGAACATCCACTTCTACTAATTCCAATTTCTCTGGCGGCGTTCCCTGTGGTGCTTTATTCGCCAATATCCACCATTCCGCTAATCCATTCTCCGGCACTGCCATCCCATGCAAGTACCAATACTTTCGATGCAATCCATATTCTGATAACCAACGCGGGATCTTCCGTTTCGCTAATTCATAAGCTCCACTAATCTCTTTTTTTTCGGTCGCCTCCGGATTTTCACCATAAGTTTTGCTGATCTTTTCCTGTAAACGTCTCAGTTTCGCCACCACTACTTCTACGGAGTTCTTCTTTTCCGATTGATTAAGTAAGAAAGATGATTTTTTAGTGTCTGAAAGATTAAAGGCATTATTTATTTCAACTAAGGGTTTAGGGCTTCGCCCTACATGCTTAGTATGGGGTTTTTGATTAAAATCGCTAGATTCTTTGCTGGGTAAGGGATTACAGGCGATTTGAGGGTCTTGATTTTTTGGTTTAGAATGGCTGGAACCATTGCTGTGACTGGAATTACACACGATTTCATTGCTGATTTCTTTGGGCTTTTCTGTGATGATTTTTTGGTTGTGATGTTTGCTAAATATGGGTTCCAGTAGTTTTTGCCAGTATTTTGTCAGGGTACTCATCGAACTGCTTGCTATCTTGGCGATCGCCTTCAAGAAACTGGTCTTACTCTTGAATGCTTCTTCGACGGTTAGAACTTCGGCTAATGCTTGTTTGATGCGCTGGATTGCGTCCTGTTTTTTCTCTTCGTTATTCTTGCCGGGTAATGGCAGCGGTTCACTGATTTTTGTTTTGCTGCCTGCTGGACTGAATCGCCGTTCTGCCCACCGCGCTATGTCCTGACATCGCTGGTTAATGTCTTCTTTGTGCTGACAATATTTTCCGTAGTTTGGTAATTCGGTTACGAGTTCTATCAGGCGATCTCGTAGTTCTATTCCTCCGTATCCTTCGAGAATACGTGTCTGTCTACCGAGCTGGATCAAAATATCGTTTGTTTGATGTGCTGCTGTGAACCCATTTTTTAGTAGGTTTTCGTATTCTGCTTTTATTGGTTGCAGTCCTGTGCTTGTTCCTTTGAAGTTTTTGTATGACTTTCTGCCATACATTGCCACCGATAATGCTTCATGATCTTGGCTACTCGCACAAAATTCCCATCGCCTGATAAACACGGATAACATGCTGCTATCTGGTTCGTAGTCTTTGTCTAGTACAACGCTCCCCTGTTGCAGGGGTAGCCGATGTCGCTGGTACTGCGCCCATGTCGTTGGGTCTTCTCTCTTCCCTAATGCTTTCCTATTGGGAAAGATCTCTAGTTTTCCATTGGCGACTTCATATCCGGCTGCTATCAAATGTTCCGCTACTGTCCGCGCCAAGGCATAGCTTCCCACTTCTTCTGAGAAAGGGTAATACACATGTATGCCGCCACTATTACTCGATTGCACTGCAAAGCTACTAATTAGTCCGATGTCTTCTAGTTCGCCTTTTATCCCCTGCAGTTCAGCTCCTTTACTCGGATGGTAGGGACTATCTACATCGATGTCCAACATCAGGTACTTTGTCTTCTTTCCGAACCCCACTCCGACTACTTGGTGTTCGGATTTCCACAGCTCTAGTAGTTTTTCATCCGTTAATACCAGCGGCAATTCCCGTTCTTTAGAAAATCTCCATGTTCGTCGATTTATTGTCTTCCACGCTGCTT
The DNA here is from genome assembly GCF_001904615.1 of [Limnothrix rosea] IAM M-220. Taxonomy (NCBI): domain Bacteria; kingdom Bacillati; phylum Cyanobacteriota; class Cyanophyceae; order Chroococcales; family Geminocystaceae; genus Picosynechococcus; species [Limnothrix rosea] IAM M-220. Next base: position 23,909 of record NZ_CM007612.1, on the reverse strand, counting down.
TTCCTTTCTCTGTAAGGCTTTCGGCGTAGATCCACTCCCAACGGTGGGCAAAGATTTCTAAAAAATTTTCTGAAATTTCCCTAAAACTCTTTTCAGGGAACGTTAAATCTATTAACATGGTAGGCATATGCGCCCCAGACGCATAGGTGCTGCGCACCCGCCCTGCAAGGCGAATCCGCAATTGATATGTTTTCAAAGCCGTTGGTTACAAGTTTCGTCGCTTAACAACCAGCGGTTTTGTGCTTTCTATAGGGTTTTCTAGCTTCGAGTAAAGCCTAGATCCCTTCCTAGTAACATTACCATAATCTTTTCAGGCGATCGCACTTACTACTGAGAAACGTCTAAAGCAGGCGATCGCAGACAGACCTTAGGCACATTGACTACGTTGTTATGGTTTATCCCTAGTTGATAACACTGACATCATTCGTTTCAGCTCTAATTCCGGCAGAAAGACATTATCAAATCAGACAGTTCTTTAAGGACTGTCTCAATTCAACTTGAAATGAAGGATTATCAACACAATCATTCATCACAAAAGGCTTTTATTTCCAAAATATAGACAGATCAAAATCCACAAATATAGCACTTGAAAAATTTTGCATTTTCGAGTAGCTCTTCTCTAACAACAAGCAATAGTTAAGCATTTATTCTTCGAAAGTAGCTATAAAATTACCATACATTCAGTGACCTAGATCACAATCTATTAGCATTTCACTTGCCAGACTTTTAATCACAAAAAAAGTTTCCATTCAATCTAATAAATTTACAAAAGCAATTTTTCGAAAATCATTTTAATAAAATTTTAAGATTTCACAATTGCTTTCTATTGGTAATCTCAAATTAAGCTAAAAATTCATAAAAAAAACCAAAACAGAATAATTTACGCTAAATTCTATTTAGATTGGATCTCCTGTCTGAGATCACTCGAATTTCGTAATTTTTTTTATTCTGTTAGCTTAGTGGAGGAAAAAAAGCAACTCAAAAGATGGTCAAAACTTGGGTTATTGAGATTCTCAGTATTCCTGTAGTATCACTAAAATCCTAATTTTTTTGATCAAATCCACTGGAATATGACATAAAACAAAGACTCCCATCCATACAGCCTGGAAACCTTCTGGATGAGAGCCTCTATCTCGGCAAACCAAATAAAAGTACTTCATTTGCCTATTTTCATTATACCGGATATATAGGCGAAGTCCTTTAATTGTCATGCAATTTGAGGAAATTTATCGTGCCTAATTTTTCAATTAAGCCTACACAATCAAAAGTTTTTCTATCTTGGGAATCGACTTATCAACTGCTTCAGGATGTCAAACAACCCCACACCAGAACAGAAGCTTTTAATACTCTCCTTCAAGCCCATGCTGATAATATTGCGGCGATGTGCCGCTCCACAGTCTGGGCAAAGCAATGGGGCTTTGAGGATGCCTATCAGGAAGCGGTCATGCACTTTTTTGAAACGGCTCTTCACACTGATAACCCGGCTGATTTAGAGTCTTATTGGAATCTCCGTAATGCTGTGAGAACAGGGGCTGCTAAGAATATCTATCCGATGTCTGTTAGTCCCTATCTTGCACAAAAACTTCAATCTAATTCTTTCTCTAAGGATCTTGATTTTGTTTCGGAACCTCGCTCTGAACTGGATACTTTTGATGACATTGGGTGGCATTCTTTAAAGGCAATATGTCAAAAAGATTTAACGAAAAGACAACGGTTAATTTTGGAGTTTATCTGCCAAACTCCGGGAGATATTCCCACAGTTTTAGAGCTAGCAGCATATTTGAATCTTTCTAAAGCAAGTGCACAGCGGACTTGGAATTATTTTCAAGATTTTTTCAAGAACAATACTGAAATCATCCGCAATCTACATCATTCAGTTGGGTTAGATTTTCTCAAAGCTTATTTTCAGGATCCGATCAATCACCCTGTTAGCTCTGCACTTGAAAGGAAGGCTAGTGGCGGTATAAAAGTTCGGATTAAGCGTTCTGAAAGTAGAGATTCAGCTATTTCTGTATTAGGGAAGCTGGTTGTTCATTTTTTACAGCCTCTCGCTAATCCAGATAGTTTTATTAATTGGAGAAACTTTACTCAGCCGACTTACGGATTCGGAAAGATTTATTCTAAGTTGTTCAGGGACAAGCCTTATTATCCATTATTTAAGTCTCCTGACATCACCAATCAAGTATTTTCACGCAGCGTAACTGATATCTGTTTTACTCCCCCTCAGCTTGGCATTCCAATTCAGTCTAAATCGACTCGACGAGATTTATCGGCTTATTTTCTATTCAAGGTGAGAATAATAGATAAAAAGATCAGTTGGCTCTATCTTCAGACTGACATTTTAGAAAAAATCCAAGGTTTAATTGACTGGCTTATTCTCTACTTTCAGAAATTTGCTGATTTGTATTGGCAGATCTCACTATGGTCTATTACCTGTTTCAGACCTGTCAGGGGTAGTCCATTTCTCTAATTGCTTTTGACTTTTTGATTGGCTTTGTCTTGTTCTAAAAATTACGGGCTTTTACCTGTTTCGGGTAAAGATAGTTTTGGCATGTTTTTTACTCTGAATAAAGCGATTCATCACGCTATTCAACTTAATTTATTTGAGACTTGGCAATCAATGCCTTCTGCATGGATGCGATTTTGCCACCGAGTTCGCTGGCTTTTGCAATGGGGCTTTTTGGGGTTTGCGGGGGTCTTCAGCTTACGTCCTCTCCCGGTTCTGGCTCAGTCGGGTGTACCTTTTCCGGTTGGTGCTGCTGGTACGGGTACGGATGGCATGGCTGGGGATGCAACTCTGGAGTCTCAGGCATGGATTAGTGAGGTAGCTGGCACTTTTGATACGCTCTGGGATACTTACCTCTCACTGGATTCTCCCTATTTCGCTATTTTGCTTCAGGCAACGACTTACATCGTTGCGGTGGGCTTTATGCTCTGGGCGATCGCCGCTGTTTATAAATGGCAAACATCCAGCTACAAACAGTTTCCATGGCAGATGATCTACACGCCGCTATTGGTCGTTTTTCTGTTTGCAAATGGCGGTCAGCTTACATTACTCGGTCTGCAAGCCTACAAAAATCTTGTTTATGGGGCAAATGACTATATGTTGACCCAAACCTATAACGGGGTTTCGGGGCGCGACTTAATTAAAAATGCCAATCTTCAACAGGGTCTCAACAATACCTATCAACAGAAACGAGAATCTTGTTTCGCCCTGAACGGACAAGAAGCAACGCAATGTCTTGAGGAAGTTGAGGCGGAAATGCAGGCGGCGGCGGAAAAGCTGGGCGAACAATCCTCATCGGGTTGGACGTTCAATCCGGTTGGTCGCATGTTTAATGATTTCATGCAGCTGGTGGTCACTGGCTTTCTGAGCTTTATGGCAGGGACATTTCACCTCATCATGGCTTATGCTCTGGCGGTTTGGGCTTCCTCTGCACCCATCTGGATTGCGATCGCCCTCTATCCGGCGGCGAAAAGTAGTCTACAAATTTTTGTCAGTGGTTTGTTCGCTGCCATGTTGAGCATCTGGATGTTCACCATCCTCCAAATTGCCCTCGCCAGTCAACAGAGTGCGGCTTTAGGAATTCATGGATTACTGTACCCATTTTTAGGCGGATTTATTAATCCTTTCCTTGCTCTTTTTGCTGGCAGCATGGGCTTTTCAGCAGTCTTTGCGGCTTCGGGAGTTGCGATGAATACGGGCGTTAAACTTCTACGTTTGAGGAAAGGCTTATGAATTTTATTCCCAAAAAATCCAAGAATTTTCTACCGCTCTGTGTGGTTAGCTGTCTCGTTTTGAGTGGGTTAAATCTTCTGATTAGTCTCGGTGTGATTGGGGCGCTGGGCAGTCTGGCAAACAAACCTGCACCTCGTCTGGTGGAAACAACGGATGGGGTCACTCGCAATGTGGTTGCCCTCGACCATGCGGAGCCGACACCGGAATCGATTCGCCAGTTTGTGGCTGCAACTCTCTACAGTCTCTATGATTGGCGCGGTATTCTCCCCCCGGAAACGGCGGAGGATGTTGGTTCGCCTAAACCTGACCTCGGTGTGCCGATTTCGACTGGTAATGGCGATCGCAAGATTACAACGGCGACTTGGCGGGCGGGTTTTCGTCTCAATGATGCTATTCGCCAAGATATTCTCACTCAGATTGCGATCCTGACACCGCAGGATATTTTTACAGACCAACCCAGCACTCAAACGGCGATGACTTCCCCCATTATTGGTGTGCCTCAAAAGGTTGAGGCGGATCTCTGGAAGGTTGATTACACCGGACTTCTGATGGTTTTTGCGAATGGTGACAATTTGGGCGATCAGGTGGTTCGCGAGCATGAGGTTTATGTCCGCGTCATTGATCCGCTTGTGCCAGTAAATGCAGACATGGCAAATCCCCAAATCTCAGACATTCAGCGGGTTGTCATGGAAGAGCGCAGTTCTGGGCTGGTCATCGAATCCATGCCTGAAAAATTGAGGAATTAATAATGTCACAGGATTTTGAGTCTTTAACGTTGGAACGTTGGGCTAATTTTGATTTTGAAGCGGCTTCCACAGCACCTGATTCTTTCACGACGGAAGATGCATCGCCTGATTCGGAAGAATTAACGACAAATGAAGCTATAGATGAGATTCCAGCGCCACCGCCTGCTTACCAAGATTTAGAGATTGAAGTGGGCAAGGTTCCTCTCTATAAGCGTCCTCACATCAAAGGGCTATTTTTTGGTTCGGGTGTTCTCCTGATTTGTGCGCTCCTTGGGACGGCTTTAACGCAGGGGACAAATGTCAAACTTGGCAATGCTGACCCAGAGGCGATCGCCCCGGAAGTTTCTCAGGTAGAGGATGAGGATGAGGTTGATCCTGAGCAAGCCAAACTTTCGGAGCTGGAGGGGGAAATTGCTTTTAGCACCCTGAAAAATCGGGCGGCGGTTTTGGAGGAACAGAAAAAACAGCAGGTTCTGACGGGTCAATTGGATGAGCAGCAACAGGAGTCAGCGGCTTCGGCTTCACTCCCACCGATTAATTCAACGAGTCCTGAGAGGGCGATCGCCCCATCTCGTGCCTATACTCCTCCGCCACGACAAACTTTTATTCCTCCAACACCAACGGGTTCTATGCCCTCTGCTGCGGTTGCGCCAACGGCTCCTCAGCAAAAGATGGTGAGTTTTGGGGCATTGCCGGAAAGTCTTAGTCAGTCAAGGGTTGACGCTCCTCCTCGTTCATCTGAGGGGATTGTTAATGATGATTCGATTTTGTTGGTGCAGCAGGAAACTTCTTTTTTGCGGGGCGATCGCCAATTTTTAGTGGAAGGGGGTCAGTCTCTCACTGGCACGATTACGCAACAGATGATTGCGGCAGAAAAAGCAATTCTCAACATTCGCACGACGGAGGCGATCTTGGGTTTGCCTGCGGATTCACAGCTTCTGGCTGAAATTACTCAGTTTACGGATGGTTATCTCGTGGCGGAGGTGCGGGCAATTCTTCAAGGCGATCGCCCTGCCATGCTCCTTCCGGCGGGAACGATGACGGTTTCGGGGCTGGATGGACGGCTCTTAAAGGCGAAAACGGATCAGAGTTTTTTGCAAACCCAAGTCGGTCGGGCGTTGTTGGGAGCGGGTCGTGGGCTGGCAGATCAGTACATTAGTCGCTCAGAAACGTTCTTTCAGAATGAGTCGAGTACCTCCATCACAAGGGCTGGGGGCGATAAGGATTGGACAAGTTTGGGGAGTGCGGCGCTCAAGGGTTTGGCGGATTCGCTGCTGGCGGAACCCGATTCGGAGTCGGCGGTGCAACTGGTTCAGCCCAATACTCCCGTCCAGTTAACGATTAATCAGGCTTTTGTTGTTTCTCCATGAGGAAATTTGCCATGAAATTTCTGTCAAAGCTTTCTATTTTCATGCTGATTTTTGGGTTCTCAGGATCGCCTGTCCTCGCCCAAACGCAATGGATTTCGGCGCAGGCGGCACAAAATCAGGTTCCGACCATTACTCTCAAAGTCAATCAGGGGATTAATCTCAATCTACCGGATGGGATTTTGGCTTATAAGGGTTGGCTTGATGATGGCTCGATGGTGCAAATTGACGGCGATCACCCGTTTGAACAGGGTGCATCCATTCTCCATTTAGTCGCCTCTCAGGCAGGAAAAACACAACTCAGTTTGGTCACCCGTGATGCTAATCAGGTTGAATCGTTGTATGTGTTTAAGCTAGTCGCGGGATCCCAAGGCAATAGCATCGTCAATATCACCGCCAATCCTGTCGGCAACCCGAATATTTTAGCGATCGCCAATAATGCTAAGCAGCTTCAGCGAGGTGTTGATCTAGCCATTGAGCGGCGGTTATTGGTTGAAAATTCGGAGTTACATCTGGCAATTCAGGAGGCGATCGCCAAGGTGGATCAAGGGATGTCCATGCAACAGGTAGCGGCGGCTTCCAATCTCAATTCCCGCACCATAGAACAGCTCTTCCAAATGGGACAGTTCGAGGCATTTCCATCACCAAATCCGACTCGTCAGGAACCACTTTTAGTGAGAGGAGAAGAGGCTCCAAATACTTATCAGACAAGGCTTTCAGTGCTGGAAACTCAGGCAGACAGTTTGGATAGTTATCAGCTTGCTAATGCGATCGCCAGAGGTTTGATCACTCATCCTGATACACCCTACAGTAGTCGGCTGTATCTCCGTTATCAGACCATGATTCGCAGTCTACGGACAGGTTCTACGCTCATTCAAGCGGCACAGCACAGCAATCTTCAGCTCGCCCATGTGAAGTTGGTCTTGGAAAATGCGGGAGTTTCACCGGAGGCAGCAGGTTTATGAAATCGCCAATTCTCTGGGTCACTCTTTTATTAATGTTGCTGTTCAGTTTTGGCTGGGGAACCCCCAGCACTGCCAGTTCTGTCCCGACAGTTAATCTAGAAACGTTACGCTGGGCTGATTTGCCGCCGATTCAGCAGAGTGATTCCTATCTGGTTGATACGGGTTTATCGCAGCAGGCGGGCTATTCTCTCGATAAAAACATTCAGGCGGGCGATCGCCTAACGGATATTTTTACGCTGGGTGACATGGCGGAAACTGGGATTGCAGATTTATCACTCATTCAGATTGAAACCCTTGCACAGCTTAATTTACAAGATATTGCTCTGTCGGCGATCGCCCACTTTACTAAGCAATCTTTGGGTTCATTGCTTGAGGCTTTACCTGTCCTAAAAACTTTACCTCTAGGAGAAGTTCCACCTCTCGCGGATTTAGTTAAAAGTCAGTTGACGGAAGGAATACAGGATTTACTCTCTCAAAATATTGGCACATTAGTTAACAATTCGGTGATCGCCCAACTGCCCCTTTCCCAAATTCCCAATCTGCAAACTTTTTCAGTGGCTGACATTCCAACCTTGGCGGAGACTCCCCTCAAGGAATTTGCGGGGTGGCAAGAGATTCGCCTCAAGGATATTCCCCGTTTGGATCAAATTCCCCTCGCCGAGCTGGGCATTTTGTCTCCTTCGGCGATCGCCACATTGGATGTCGTTTGGGGTGCAGCAGAATCACAAGCCACATTTCAGCCCATCTCCGGCAGTACAACGGTCGGCTTTCAATATCCTTGCCAACAGGAACGCTGTGCATACATCGAACTTTCGGGTCAGGGACACAAGGGCGATCGCTGGATTAAAGGTGGTGATCCAGAGGCAGGTGGGCAAATGGTTCCGGGGGGTTCTGGCTTACTGAGCAAAGCTTTCGGCGGCATGGAACCTACTGGACGAATGCTCGGCTCGGAATTTAAATTGATTCTGATGGATACGGACGAAGCCACGGGGACAGCGGAATTCGGACTATCGACACGCTTCTGTAAGCGGGGTTTGGTTGATCTCGGTTGTACGCCCTTTGTCTTCGGAACATGGTCACTCTTTCAAGCCAAGGAAGGGGATGGGATTTTTCTCGGTTTCGATGATATGAATGCGCTGCCCAATCCTCAGATTAATGTCCCAGAAGAGGTTCAATCACAACTCAAGGCGGCACAGGCAAAATACAGCGATTCGTCTCCGGCAAATGAAAATGAATGTCTACAAAAAATGCTGCAAACGGTTCCCCTTGACCAACGTTCTGGGGTTGAATCTCGTCTGCCGTCATTGCTGGAACAGGCTGAAACACTCAATTTGACCGAATCCCAAACTGCCTATGCGATCGCCTACCAACTGACAAATAGTACTGCATCCATGCAGACAATTATTCCTCAACTGAAACAGTTCATCACAGCTACCAAGGTTGATTTTTTCGGGGTAGGTACAGCTCTGAATTTACCCTCAGACAAGACCACAACCCTCGCCCACCAAGCCTCTGACTATCAGGCGATCCTAAAAGATTGTTTCTTTGGTGGTTCCTGTGGCGGCGGCAAAATGCAGCGTCCCTCAAAAGGAGTCGTCACCAGCGAAATGGGCAATCGCCTTCACCCAATCTATGGCACTTGGAAATTGCACGCGGGCATTGATGTCAGTGCGGGTATGAATGCATCGATCCTTGCAGCGGACTGTGGTGAGGCGATCTATGTGGGTTGGGAATCAGGCTACGGCAATGTGGTGGTTCTCAAACATCAAAACAACCTTTTCACGCGCTATGCCCACATGAGTTATCAGAAAGTGGCGCAAAATCAAACGGTCAAAAAGGGTCAACTGATTGGCTTGGAGGGTTCCACTGGCGGCAGTACGGGGGCGCATCTCCATTTTGAAGTTCGTGATGGCGATCGCTTTGGCAAACCTCTCAACCCTAGAAATTATGTCAATTTTTAAGCTTTTAAAAAAACGCGCTGTCCTGTTGTTTGGCGTTTTCATTCTCTTCGGTTTCATCGTGGCAATATTCTCGGTGCGTTCTGATTCGGTTGAATCCCAGCTCCAAGTTTCTTGCATGACTGAACCTTTTGCCGTTCTCGCTGAATATGATTCATATCAAGTGATTCAGGCGACTGATCTTGATGGGCATGGACATCATCCTGAAGAGATTTTGGTGACTGTTCAAAACGGTATTTGTAGTCGCCTCAATCCGCCCAGTGACAACGATTATCCCTTCAGCAAATACATCGACCAAACAGCGGCGATCGCCCTCAATGAGCAACTTTGGCAACGCAAGATCGACGCACAGGGCGGCAAAGTCAAGTTTGAGGCGGGTTTCACAACCTTCGCCCAAGAATCTGACGCGGTTTTGTATATGCCTTCTGACCGTTACCAAGCCCTTGAAAACTTAGAAATTGAGATTCCACAAAATGTCCAACCCGCAGACGAGCCTCCCTCCTTCTAATCCTTCTCAACCTGACCTTAATGCCTATGTTAGTGAGTTAATTTTTTCGCCACTAGGTTTACTGCTATTGGGTTGTGGGGTTTTGTTAGCCTTCATGACCTTTAAGGGCGATCGCCGTAAATCGGTCGTCCTTGGTAAGGGCAAAATTGCGACACCGCAACAGATCAAAAATGGCGCATTGCGGACGCTAAAACAGGTTCAAGCTGCCAAACGGGCTGATGTTGGTCTCTGGGTTGGCACGCCAAAAGGGTCTGTTTTTTGTTGTCAAAAAGGAAAATGGCACATCGATCTTTGCTATGACCCGCAAACGCTTTATCTCAGCGACTGCACTTCTGGGATTTCGGTGTTGGGTGGCGCAGGTTCTGGTAAAAGTTTTTCGGCATTAAATCCGCTCTTTTTGTCGGGTTTGGCGCAAGGCATTCCGGGGCTTTATTTTGACATCAAATATTCCACCCACTCGCCAGAAGACCCATCACCCACTGCTTTAATTGCAGGTTATGCCAAGCGATTGAACTATGAAGTTGGTTTATTTGCACCGGGTAAACCGGAATCTCTTTGTTGCAATGTCCTCGATTTTATCCGTCATTCTGAAGACGCGGCGATGGCGCGACAAATTGCGAAAGTCCTTTATTTGAATTTGAATCCCCAAGCTCTGAAAGGCGGTTCTAATCCGTTTTTCACGGAGGCAACAACCTCATTTTTAGCGGGGGTGATGCTGCTGGCAAAACAAACGGACTGCCCTGATTTGGTGATGTGTCGGACGTTGACGCGCCTACCGAGTGACCAATTACAGATGATTGTCGATGCCCAACCGGAGGCGATTCGCATGGTTTTTGATGCGGTGGTTGATGTGTTTGGCGTTGAGGAAACCTATGGCAGTATCAAAGCGACTTTTGCTAATCTTTTGAGCGGGTTATTGATGCCGGATTTGCTGCCGTCTATCTGCGGTAAAACGACGATTCCTCTGGATTTGGATGAGCGTAAAGTACTTATTTTTGGCAGTGATGCGGAGCGGGGTGAAATTGTTAATCCGATTTTGGCGACGGTGATTCACCTTTTGACTAACCGGAATTTGCTGAAACCGCGTCAACGTCCATTTTTGCTCTGGCTGGATGAGATTTCCCAAATTTATCTTCCCTCGGCGGAAGACTGGCCGAACATTCACCGCTCGGCGGGTTTGGTGATGGCGATTGGGGTGCAATTCCCTGAAGTCCTTGAAAAACGCTATGGCAAGGATGGGGCGAGTCGCTTGTTAAAGGCTTGTGCGACGCAATTGGTGTTTCAGGCGAATGATATTGCGGATGCGGAAAAATACTCGAAATCGGTGGGCAATCGGGATGTGGAGTACGACACCAGAGGGCGATCTCGGCAAAAGGGCGGCAATTCCACCAGTGATACGGAGCATAAACAGGCGATCGCCATTATTGAAGCCAGTGAAATTCTGCAACTATCGCAGGGTAAAGCCATTATCTGGAATCGGGGTATCGGCGATCGCCACGGTTCCCGTATTCCCTTAATTCAGACCATCACTATTCCAGACCATGATCTGAAGGCTTTTAAAGAATCCACCGCCGATTGGGAAACCCTCAAACAACAGCTTTTAGGGACAGCTTTACCGCATTTTACTCAGCAAGATTTTGTGAAGCGAGATCTCGCTCTAATCAATGCCTATCAAGGGATTTGCCCTGATCTTGGACAAGCAACACCACCACAAAATGACGAGATTGACCTTGCCCAACTACGGCAGGATGCCATCGATTTCAGAAAAATTGATGAACCGGATGCCGAAGAAATAATGTCTGCGGTTCTGTAATTTCAGATTGATTGCCAAGTTTTATCCGAATTCAAACGACTTTTTCCCCTTAATCAATAGAGACATTATTCCGGCTGCCATTGCTCCGGTAAGTCCCCATTTCTAGGAGGAACCCATGCTTTTAGATTCAGACCAACTACTCATTGATGACCTACCTGAGGCAATTCAGCGCAAGGTTGATTTTTCGGAATCTCTGGCGCTGCTCACGGCTCAGGGTTGGCACAGCGAACCTTTACCCCCAGATTATCTACCTGAATGCGTCGAGATCTATGCAAACGGAGCTGACGATACTTGCTTTGTCGTCCATCAAGGTCGTTTAGTTCACATTGACCCAGATTTTCTTGCAACTCGTACTACTTCCACGTTCTGCATCGTCATTGATGAATTACCTCGTTATGTCCAAGTGCATGGGGAGTTACTTCTCGACACCTTGGGAGGTTGTTTATTACCGGATGTACTCATTTCTCCAGCAGCTCAGATTTCTCTTTTAACTAATACTTTAGGGCAATAATTTTCAGCACTTCATTATTTTAATTTGAGACCAAAAATATGGATATTCAACAATCTAGTGATCAGCACTCTGCCAGTGAAATCACCAATAATTCAGTTGAGGCTTCAGCCATGGCAGTCTCGGCTCTGGATCAGCTCTTGCAGAAATTAGCTCAACTGGGCATGGATCCCAATCAAGAAATTACAATTCGGGTCGGCTCGAAAAAGGTTTTTGATGGGACAGTCAACGGGGATGGCAAGCGCACACAGTTAACTCAAATGCAGGCTAAAACCCTCAGTGAGGCATTTGCACCTCAGGAGAATTCCGGTTCTGTGCGGGTGATTGACAAGCAGAATCAGGTTTTGTTTAAAAGCAAAGGGGGGCAAATTCTCAAGAATGATTTGGCTCTGCTCCAATCCAATACGGAGGGGCAAAATACTAATTCTCCAGTCAGTTCTGAAGCGGTTTCAGTTCCAGACCAAGCTCCACCTTTGGATAATGTTGAAGTTTCAGGAGAGAAAAAAGATACGGTTCAGACTTTTTCGATGGAGCAGTTTGAGGCGTTACAAACTCAGCTTAATTTGACGAATGAAAAGATCACTGAACTGCAAACAAGACTGGATACTTTAACGCAAGAAAAAGCATTAAATCCGGTTCCGGTGCAAACTCCAAATCAGCGTTTAGGTCAATGGTTTAATCAGCAGCGCAATCTGGTTGCGGATAAGTTGCGGGGTTTGGCAAATCAGATTTCTGTGACGGCTTCTGAGAAGTTGGCACAAACTCAGGGTCAGGTGCAAGAACAGCTCCATCAAACTCTGAGTCAAACGGGTCAACAGGCGGCAGAAGTTTTCATGAATAAGTTTGTGGAACCAGCGGTCAAGGTGGTGGTCAGTCAGATGGAGAAAATCGGCGAGGTTGATCTTGCGGCGGATGGAACCAAAACTTTTCAGACGAAGGCGATCGCCTGGAGTGTTGCACCGGATGGTGGGGTGAGTTTGACTCGTAAGGCTGACAATCAAATAATTACGCCAACTTCAGCAACTTCCAAGGAAATGGGGGTCATCAAGGATTTTGTGATGAAGGCAAATCAAAATTATGGGTTATCTCAAACGCCTTCACAGCAGGTTATGCAAACTCCTCAACAGGAAACCACTCAACATAAACACACTCAAAAGGCTTAATCATGCAGGCGATCTCCCTCATCTATTTTGCCCAGCAATTGATCTCGTTTGTGGGAGTTGTCCTGTATCGAGGTCGCTGGCTCTGGATTTGTCTACTGATCATCGAGGGAACAGGTAGTTTTGTCCTCAATCGTTCCTTCATGCGGATGGCTTTTAGGACATCTCCTCCACTTGAATGTCCAGTGAAACGTTAAGCTTTTTTTGGCATCTTCGGGGATGCCTTTTTTGTGGCAAAAATCCTCATTAATACGCTATCTTGGCACAAGAATAGAGATTCTGATGGATTAATTTATGGACAATATTTCTGATATTAAATTAGCTGAACTCAAGGCAAAAGTTCGCTTTAGAATATTAGCAAAAAAAGGTAATCCCATCGTTGGTTTAGCATTACTCAATAAGTTAGATCAATATTTTTCGACAAGATAGAGTTCCATTTTACGTCTAAGATTCATGACTATTGTGCTGGCAATAGCTAAATTTTTATCTTAAAGATAAGCACAAATTTCAGCAAAACACTCTTGAATTTCCTGCCATTTAGGAAATTTGCCATAACACAGGCTTTGACATTGAGTTTTATATTCTTTGGCGATCTCTTTCGCTAAATCTAATTCAGGAAAAAGAGCCACACTCTTGGAAAAGTCTAAAGCTTCTGGGAGAAGATCAATTTGTTGTGGAAAACTCAGTTTACTAATTTCGTAAACATCTAATTTAATTGCTTGGTATTCATCACTAGTCAATAATTGAGTGATTTCATTAGTTTGCGCCAAACAATACAGATCATAGTAATGTCTCACTTGACTTCCAAGAGCTTTTTGCTGATTTTGGAAGTCCATTACAGCACTGTGAATTGCAAATAATTTCTCTACAAAAGTACGTCTATAATGCAGCACTGACATGGTAAAAGAAGCTTCATCTTCAGCATTAAGGCTTTCTCCTTTTGCTTTTAAAAATTGGCTAACATAAGAAGAAATTTCACATTCTTCAACGGGATATGTTCCACTCCTTGTACCGACTTCCAGAAAAATTCGATTTGATACTAATCCGAGACTCGGAAATTGTTGAGGATAGTGAAAATAGCTATGGCGATAAACTCCCCTTTTTGACGCTTTTCTCTCTCTATCCAAGGTAAAAGCAGGGTGGCTAGTCACTATATTTTCTAAGGTTTTCAGGGTTTTATCTGCCTTGCTTTCACCGAGGGGAGGATCAAAGGCTTTTTTATTCAAAAATAGATCAATATCTTCTGAAAATCGTTGGATAAGATTCCATGCTTTTGATAGGCTTGTTCCTCCTTTAAAAATTACTTGTTGTGGGTATTGATAGGCAATTATCCTCAAGGCTTCAGTCACATAGTAGTCCTTTTCTACTAACATTTCTGTCAAGCCAATATGTCCGAAATGGTTTTGGGTTGCTTGAATTAAATCAGTAAAATCGGGTGATTCAAATAGTTTCATTTGGCTTGCCATTCTTCTGCAAACGGCAGTTCTTTAAACAAGCCAAAGTCAAATCTAGATAAGGGATTTAGTTGCCTTTTTAATTTTTGTAATTGTTTGGAATCTTTTTTTAATGTTTGCCCCATTGCACCTAATATTGCTCTAACTCTAGGTGGTTCTGTTGTGGCGATCGCCATAATATTTTCAAAATGCTCTTCTGTATTTAGTAAGTCAAGAATTTTTTGCATCGTTTCTTGGGGGGGAAATTCACTATGGATGCCACGATTACGCAAACTATCTAACAGAGCGGCTTCAGTTACATTCAATTGATGCCAATTGGCAGGGCGACGGGTATGTAGTTTTGCTCGTTCTCCTAACAATTTTAAAGGCAGGCTAGAGGCTGAGGTCGCAAATTCTCCGTAGGGAGTATTTTGCGTCGTCAAACCCAGAAAGTTTGCAGCACTTATTCCAGCAGGATATAGCGTAACTCCTGTTTTTTTAAGCAGTTCTTGCACTCCCGTCTGACTCGGATGAGTTTGACCAAAGCGCGTCATTTTGGGGCGATAGTACACGCCTTTACTAACCCTAGTGAGGTAACCTTTCTGAGTTAGGCGAGACAGTGTTTTGGCGACAGTCGTCATTGGTAAATCAGGAAAATCTTGGATTTGCCAGTATTGTTTATCCTGTTTTTCAATGCGGTGGCGAATCGCTTCAGCTTTACTCAACATTTTTTGATTATGCGCACACTCTTTATTTAGTATGAATTTCAAATTTTTTAGTGTCAAGTTTTCTGGCAAAAAAACTTTCTTTTGGCTCTAAGGAATCTATGCAACAAATTATCGATTATTAGCGATCGCCCTCATCTACTATTTCAAACGCAATTTTTGCTTGGGATTTAGCCTCTGTTCTAAACGCTGTAATTCTCGTTCTATCTGCATTTGATAAGTTTGAAAATCTTCGGGAATGCCCTGCTTACGGCGTACTTCGAGAGTATTGCTTTGGTGCAAGATTTTGAAAACATCTTGGGGTTTCGCAATGTAGGCGATCGCCGTATCGATCATCAGTTCAGTAAGTTTGCGCCCTTGCCCTTGGGTTTTCAGTAGATAATTTCGCAGCTTCAAATACTCGTTGCGATAATGTTTTTCGGCTTCCCACGCGAGGGGAATACTGTGCTTAATGACCTCGGTTAATCGCTCAACGCCTTGATTCACCAGCAAATCATCGATGCCCTTGCCTTCGTGGGACTGCCATTTGAGAACAGATACTTCACAGCCTGCTTCGGCTAATAATTCTCCGGTTCGCACTAAATCTCGCCGCACATTTTGCACGGTGCTTTGTTTGGTGTCTTGATCGAATGCCATCAGGAGTTGTCGTCCGCTTGTTGCGAAGACCTCTAATTCTGGATGGAGTCTGCGTTTTGGTAGTTCTACCCCATCTTCCTTTGAGCGATATCCACCTGTCACGCTCGGTAAGGCGATCGCCCCATAGCCCTGACTGATGAGTGCCTCAGCTTTTTTCTTGCCTTCCACCGGAATAATCGCTATTTCTGGATGCCAATACACGCAAGCCCAAAAACCGCTCTTTCGCTCTTCAGCACTGGGATTCACACCGTAACGTTCATAGATTTTCTCGGCAAAAATATCGGGCACTTTCGGGAAACTAATTCCCTTAGGAATGCCTCTCGGTGCTTCATATTTGCGGTACTGGTCACTGCCTTTTTTCTGGGTTTTATATTCATCTAAACGGGGCTGGTCGGCTTTAAACTCTCCAAATTCTTTTTCGGGGGGAACTTGTCCGGGTTGCAAATGGGGGAGTTTTGTCGCATCGATGCCGCCATCTGCCCAAACGCCTCCCTCGGCAACGGTGGCATATTTATCCATCACCCGCTTCATTCGTTGGGTCACAAACTGTCCACTGCCCAAGGTGGCTAAATGCTTATCTAGCAAGTGTTCGTAGACATCCATTTCTTTTAGGGAAATGGCATTTAATGCGGCAACTTCTGGGGCAATGCCGGAGGCTTCGACTCGCTCCAACCAATGTTTTTCTTCAATGTGCAGAGGGGCAGGTGGGGGCGGTAATTTGATGCCCTGTTCTTTGAGCAGTTCGGATGGGTTGGTTTGGTTATAGGAAATATCGGCTAGTTCTGCTAATTTCTGGGCGTTGGGTGTCCAGATTTGTGCGTCATATTTAGCGCGGGATAGGGCAACTAAAACGCTTTCGCGGTTGACGGTCGGATCATTGCCAAAACTGACTAAAACTCGGTCTGTGGTTTTGCCTTGGCTAGAGTAGACTGTGCCCACAATGGCGTGATCTACATGGTTGCAATCATCGAGGGAGAATTGATCTTGGCGACCTGAATCGTAGGTAACTTTTGCTATTCTTGTTTCTGGGTCAATGGCTTGAATGGTGAATTCCCGCCCGTTGAAGCGTTTATCTTTGCGGTTATTTCTCGTCCATTTCAGGCGATCGCCCTCAGCGATATTCAGGTGGTGTTGGGTGAAAACTTCGGTTGAGAGTGGATATTTGAAGCCTTTGAAGTTTAGGGTAATGCGGTCATCTAAGGTGATGTTTTCGGCTTCGATTTTAGTGATTTGATAACGCTGGGAACGTTTCAAGCAATTATGATTTTTTAAAGGAATCAGGACATCGCCCACTTCATAAAATCGGGCATGTTGTTTCTGCTCTTCAGTCATATTTTTACGGCTGAGAATATTTATGATGAAGTCTTGGTCGGTAAGCTTTTTTTCTTGTTTTAATCCTTGCCGAATTCGTGAAGTGATGGCGTGACGTTCGCGGTGAGTACCTGACAAGACTAGGGTTTGACTCCGTTCTGTTTCTGTAAGGTCTAAATAAGTCGCGGCAATTTGTTCGGCTCTTGCTTCGAGGGATTCGCTTTCGGTGATTTTGTCATGTTTGTTTAGCCAGACAATGGATTCTGCGCCAAGGTTGTAATAAGTGAGTTGGACTGCCCGCGCCAAAATGGGGTCTTTTTGTCGGAGAAAATCTTTTAATTGGCTACTGCTTAAACCGTTATCAATGAGGGATTTAAAGGGTGCACCAGCATTGACGGCGGTTAGTTGTTTGGGATCTCCGACTAATAATAATTGGGCATTATAAAATCTGGATTTTTGTAGTAAGTCATAGGCTTCTTGGGCGGACAGTTTTCCAGCTTCGTCAATAATCCACAGTTTTCGTTTGGTTGAGGGTTCACTGTTTTCGAGGAGATGGTACGCGACAGTATTGGTCGTGATGTTGATTTCATCGCCTAATACTTCGGCACTACTGGCATCGGGGGCAAAGCCGGATATTTCAATTCCTTGATTTTTGGCAATATTTACCAAGGTTTTCAGGGTGAAGGTTTTTCCGGCTCCGGCAACTCCCACCCAGCCCACAATACGGTCTTGGCTCTTCAGGGCATGGTTAATGGCAACGGTTTGGGAGATTGTGAGGTTTTCAGGAAGATGGATTTCCTGATTTTGGAGTATTGGCGGCAGTCGGTTTTGACCGTCTAGCATGATTGCAACGGTCATTTTTTCGCGCTCTAGGCTTTCCTCTGTTGCAAATTTAGCTGGGCGATCTCCTCGGCGAATGAGTCGGGGATTAGCTTTGATCGCCGTCTCTATTTCATCGAAGGATTGACCTGTAGGTTGGCTCACCACAAAGCTTTCAAGATCTTCGCTCGTGAAGATGGCGGTGCGTTCTTCGTTATGGCGGATGGCTTGGGCCACCAACTCCGGCACATTGCTTTCGACTTTTTGAGGTGATGGTTTTGGGGTGGGATGTGTGATGTCTAATTTTTGCGCTTCGGCTTGCCATTGCTGCTGGAGTTCTCGGCGATCTACATTTTTTTGCTTGGTTTTACGGGTGGCAAATAGGGCTGTAATGCGGTTCTCGGTGGTATCTTCTAACCCTTCTGTTTCGAGATAGTCGAGGATCTGCTGGTGGCGATCGCTGAATCCTTCTATCTGTTCTCGCGTGTAGCCTTTCAGTTCAAAATAACCATCCCTTCTGATTTCAATCTCATAGCCCAGCTTTTGCACTTCATATGCCAACTCATTTTGATACATTCTCCCCAACAATATTCTGTGTCGATATAGCTTTCGATTAGCTGCGGAACGCCATACTCCTGACTCATCTTGGGCGATATTCATCACCAGACAATGGGTATGCAAATTCGGTTCTAGCTCCCGGTTCGTATCATGCAGGAATTTAGCAACGCACAAATTATCAATTTTTTGATGCTGTTTTTTGACGCGAGTTTCTGCATATCGTTCTTGAATCAGGTTCAACATTCGGTCTACCACTCGATTATGGGCTTCGAGTAATTGCCTTTCTCCATTTACCAAAGCGGCTATTGAGATTGATTTCGGTGCTGAAAATGTTAAATCAGTGCCTGCCCTTGCTTCTTTTCCTCTCGGTGGAGCTGCCCGTAGTTTTGTCTGACCATCTGCTGTCAAACCCTGCAACATATGACGAAAGACTTTCGGATCGTTGATCTGACCTGACAGCCCCAGCGACTCTGCACCTTTTCCCCACCACTCAGAAAATTCAACTTGGTCTTCTTCTTCGTAATAATTTTCTTTGTAGTAACTGCCAGCTTTTGCTGGTGTCATCGTCGCAATTGTTAGCATCATCAAAATTTCTGTCCTAATTTTCTAGGGCAAATCTGATGGAAAATTCGGATATTTCAAAAAAGGACTTCCAGAGGTGCGTAATGTGTGGGGAAATTTTCTCTGGATGACTAGTAAGTAATGGGTAGTGAATGGTTGTTGATTGGTAGCTATTTGGTGATTATTTGGTAATGATTTGCTCTTTATTTGGTCGGTTTTCTCAATAAGCCAACATAATTTGGCCTTTACTGCGAATAGAAATTTTTTATCTGCTTGAGTTTTAGCAAATCACGACCAAACGAGCGGCAAACAGCCGGCACTTAGCCACCAGTTCTAACGGCAATACAAATATACTTCTCAAGACTTGATCCTATGATGTGATTTTTTTTCGCAATGTCGAAAATTTTTGAGCCAAAGTTTTTACCGGAAGGCAAGGTTAGTTCATGGGGATGACGGTCTGATCGGAGAACTCTTTGGAAACTTGCGTCACAACTTGGCGGCTCTTTATCTGTTTTTTTCGGGGTTTTTCCTCTTAACACTCAGGAGGAAAATTTATGTCCAAACTCAAAATTGTGATTGACCCCGGCAGTAGTGCGACTAAAGTGGCTTATCAAGTGGATGATGGCTCCACGCAATGTTTCTCGATGTCTCCCTATTGTGCGGCTGTACCACCTGACTATCCGCGCTCTTCTTCATGGGGCATTGGCTCCACTCATATTGAGAATGCTTGGGTTAGTCATGCTGATTCTTGTTATCTCCTTGGGGCGATCGCCAAAAAATTTCAGGGTTCTGCTATTCGGAACGATGAGCTGAAACATGTGAAGGCTCTCTACAAAATATTGGGGGTTTTAGCCCATATACAGACGACTATTACGCGGGAAAAACGCCCGATTGATCTGGGTATTCTGCTGCCTTTTGATGAATACGTCACGAAAGATCAGCTGGAAGAGGCGTTAATGCTGGCTCAGGATCTTGTCCAATATTGTGGGCGATCGCTCTCTTTGGAGATTAACGAGATCACCATCTGTCCGGAAGGGGCGGGGCTTTTTCTGCAAGGTTTACCACCAAAAATTGACCGACAATCGGCACGGGTTGCGGTGTTGGTAATCGGTCATCGCAATGCATCTTGGCTCGTCACGGAAAATGGTTCTCCGGCTCTGGCGGAATCGGTGACGAATAATCTCGGCTTTCGCTGGTTAGTCCAAGAGGTACGCCAACGCACTGGGCATAAGGATGAGATTGCTTTAGCGGAAATGATTTTCTCTGGTGAACATCTCCATGCAGATATTCAACGGGCAGTTCAGGTTTGTTTACCTCTCTATTGGCAGCAAATTCAACTGTTTTTGGATGAGCAACAACCCATTGATTATGCGGTCTGTGGTGGGGGTGCAGCGATACTCCTCGAAGACAAAATTATTGCTCATTTGTCGGGGAAAGTTAGCTGGGCAAATCATTTATCTCGTGCAGTCTTGAAATCGGGTCTTAAAGATCGGGTGATGGCACGTCGCCTCGCCGACTGTTATGGACTACTGCAAAGTTTATAGAGGAAATAAGTATGACTAAAAAACATTTTTTTCGCAGTGAAGAGAATAGTCCTTTACAACAAATTTTGGAGGACATCAAACAAAGTGAGGGTCGAAGTTTCCAAAAGGAATTGGAGGATACCTTACTCATTTTGTATTATCCCCATCTCTTGCATAAACAAGGGGCTTCATCTGAACAGGTTTGTCGCCAAGCTGAAATTTCTATCCGACGTTTACATCAAGAGATCACTCATTTAACGGCTCTAATTAATTCTGTTTCTTCTACATCTTCAATTCTAGATTCAGGGGAAGAGCAGACAGATCTTGATATGGATGATGCTGAGTCTAAGCCTTTTTTTACACCCCAATTATTCGCAAAAAATACTTTTTAGAGGTAATTAACTCATGAATAAGCAGAACATTGTCGAGAAATACAGCACTTCGATCACTAAGGTTAATGAAGTTCTCCGAGCTTTAGATATTGATATCGATACGGAGGAATTTTCTCCTGAGCAAATCCAGATTCTTGATCAAATTTGGCATTTGGTTCGACAGGAAAAGAAGACTTACCAAGAGGCGATCGCCCTCATCAAAAATCCGTCGGCTGATTGCATGGATGCAGTGGATATGGATTTAGATCCGCAGCTCACAAGTCTAATTGATCAACAGTTGGCGGCGATCGCCCAACGGTTTGCGGGGGAAGCACCCTACATTATCAAGCAACAACAGGAGCAGGTGAGGCGGTACATTGTCCGCAAATATTGGGAAAAGTTGAATGGTTTAGTGGCTTCGGGGGAGATGCAACGGGCATTTGAGCGGGTTTTGGGGGCGGATTCCCTTGAGGCGCAGATTTTGCCGGGGGAGTCGCCTGCGCTGCCAGAGAGTTCCTCCTCCGATACTTGATGGATTTTTGTCGGGAACATGAACGGGCGATCGCCCTCAAGGAAAAACAACTTGCCATTCAACAGGCAAAGATTGAACAGGTCATCTCGTTTCGGCGGCGCAAACGGCGGGAATTTGATCGCTTGTTTGGCTCTGTTTTTTCGGTGCTGGTTTTGGTGACGATTGCCTTTGTTCTCGGCATCTTCTCGACACAGTTATTTTTGTCTTGATGGATGAGTAGGGCGATCGCCCTAAAGCAAAAAGTCTAATTCTGATTGTCTCTCTCGTAAAATGGAACAAGAATCCTACGAACAAAAGATTTCAATGGTTACTACCAAGCTGATGTCCACCCTGCTAAATCTGCCTCGCGCCGATAAGTTTCAGATTATTCAAACCCTAATCGCCGAACTTGCCGAATCAGAGCCAGAGCTTATTCCAGCAGATCAAGCCTATCCTGTATGGTCTCCTTACAATGCAACCGAAGCCGCTGCAACAATGCTGCAAATTTTGGACGCAGCTAAGGGAGTAAACCATGAATAATGATGTAACCTTTCCCTTCATCCCTGTTGATTCAAATTTGGGTGAAGCTAGCTTACGCCCCTCTCTTCCCCTAACACTAATCTATGGCGAACAAGCTACCGAAACAGTCGGATTACTCGACACCGGACTAGTGTGAATGTTTTGCCATACGAAGCTGGCTTGATATTGGGTTTACAGTGGAATAACGAAACAACGACTGTCCAATTAACCGGCAATCTTGCACAGTATGAAGCTCGTGTTGTGATGACCTCGACAATCATCAGCGAATTTGCTCCAGTAAATCTAATTTGGGCATGGACACAGGCTCCACAAGTACCGCTAATTCTAGGACAGGTCAACTTTTTTCTAGAGTTCGATGTCTGTTTCTATCGCTCTCAAAAACGGTTCTCAATTCGACCCAAAGAAACGACATAAAACTTGGCGATCGCCTAATGTTCCTTGCCCTTTTTTACTTTGCAAGAAATCACATCATCATGAAAGAGAAAAGAGAAAGGCGATCGCCCCTCCATTCGATGTCCGCAACCAAATTACTCTTCTTCCTCTTCAGGAACTAAAGGCTCTTGCGCTGCATGTCGCACATAGATAACCTGTACCGTTTGCTCGGCGACGATGAAAAGTATGCGATAGGCGTTTTTCCCTTTGCCATAGAGAAGCTGCCGAATTTCTGTCTCCGACTGGATAATAACTTAATATTTTTCGCCCATCAAACATCATCCAATTGCTCGAATATTTCAGCGAAAAAGTCTTCGGCAGGTCTACCCTGTCCTGCTTGCATTTGCTCTAGACCACGCTTAATTCCCTTCAGAGTTTCGAGCAGTTCCGCAGCATTTAATAAGGCTTGGTAGGATTCGGCATCTTGAACAACTAGCTCGGCTTTGCCATTCACAGTCAGCACTAGGGGATGTTTTGTACGTTTGAGATTGTCAACGAGTTCACTGGTGTTGCGCTTGAACTCAGTCAGGGAGCGGATATCTTGGGTTAGATCAAGCATAATTTAAACATTCAATACACATTTAATTCTATGCTATTGCTATTATGAATGATTCGGACACTTTTTTTGCTAAAAGGCTCCATTTTTACTAGAAATTACCTTCAATTTAAATTACATCACTCTATTTCCTGAATTTTTTGTGGTCTTTATATCTGGAATAAAGTCGATCTAAAACACATTTCACACTCGTGTGCTGCCACTTATCTCCACGCTTTGGTTTATAACCTTGTTGATTCAGATAATCAGCGATCGCCCGCAAACTTTTACCCGATTTATGGTGCCGACGAATCACATCAATTACTTCTATTTCATCCGATTTAATTACTAACTCTCCATCCACAGATTTAAATCCAAACGCAGGCGCACCATAAGCATATCCACCTTTTTCTGCCTTCGCTTTTCGCCCACCTTGCGTCCGTTCACTAATTTGAGAACGTTCTAATTCTGCCACCGCCGCCATCATTGTCAACACCATCTTTCCCATCGAAGTTGACGTATCCACATTCAGATCCAGCAATACCAAAACCTTATTATTCGGCTGCAAAATATCTTCCACAAGAGTCAACACATCCCGACAGTTCCGCGCAATCCGATCCAACTTAATCGCAATAATCCCATCTGCATCCATTGCGACATGATCCATCGCCGCGAGAAATTGCGGACGATCCTCTGTATTTTTGCCACTACCTACTTCTTGATACAGATGCACTAGCTCATGACCATAGGCATCACAATAAGCCTGAATCCGTCTCATCTGCTCCGGAAGAGAGGTATTTTCCCGCTGGCCCTCCGAGCTCACCCGCACATAGCCAACCAATTTCACTTGAAATATTTACTCAATCTGTAATAACAGCATTCTACAGTACAGATTATTCAAATAACTTGTACGCCCTCATTATTGACAATGCCCCAAAGCATCACGATTCATTGCGAAACTATTGACTTACGAGCTTGAAATAGGTCAGAAATAAAGCTTTTCCAAAATGTGCTGGGAGGTGATCGCCGTCAACTAAACTTTATAGCTTGTCAACTTGTTAGCTTTATAACCAGACAACAATACTGGTTTTCAATAATCGTGCTAAGCTTCAAACCAAGTTAGCTTGTCAACTTGTTAGCTTTATAACCAGACAACAATACTGGTTTTCAATAATCGTGCTAAGCTTCAA